>JACNHM010000155.1 GCA_014383605.1 Chloroflexota bacterium | reverse complement strand
ATCACCGTCAACCGCTCTAGCCGCCCGCTGCGGCTGAACTGCACGGCCACGACGTCAATGCGCCAGGGCCCTTCCCAGCCCTGCTCCTGCACGTAGGTCTGGCCCAGTTCCACCAGCTTGGCCTGCTTGGCCGGCGTCACCGACTCTTCCGGCGTGCCGTACGTTTCGCCTCGCCTCGTGCGCACTTCCACCACGACCAGGGTGTCGCCATCCTGAGCCACGAGGTCAATTTCGCCCGCCGGGCAGCGCCAGTTGCGGGCGATGATGGCGCAGCCGCGTGCGGTCAGGGCCTCCGCCGCCAGTCGCTCGCCCACCTGACCCAGCCGCTGCCGCCTGCCGGTCACGTCTCCAGCACCTCTCGCACGGGCCGGAAGGAGCGGCGATGCAGTGCGCAGGGGCCCAGTTGAGCCAGCGCGGCGCGGTGAGCCGCCGTGCCGTAGCCCTTGTGACGAGCGAAGCCATAGCCCGGATAGGCGGATTCGTAACCGATCAGCATCCGATCGCGGGTGACCTTAGCCAGGATGGAAGCGGCGGCGATGGAGAGAGAAAGCTGATCGCCGTGGGTGATGGGCTGTTGCGGCAAGGGTTGTTCGGGCAAAGGCAAATAGTCAATCAACAAGGCCTCAGGTGACAAGGGAAGCTGCTGCAGCGCCAGCCCCATGGCCTGTTGGGTGGCGGGCACGATCCCCAGGCGATCGATCTCGCTGGCCGAGACGAGGCCAACGGCCCAGACTTCGGCCCGCTGGCAGATGAGTTCGAATAGCTGCTCTCGCCGCGCCGGCGTCAACTGCTTGGAATCGCGCACGCCCGCGGCCAGCAACGACTCATGCTGCCCGTTGCGACTGAGGACGACGGCCGCGGCGACCACCGGCCCGGCCAGCGCGCCTCGCCCAGCCTCGTCCAGCCCGGCCACGAGGCGATAGCCCGAGGCCCAGTACTTCCGTTCATAGACCAGCGACGGCATCGAGTACGCCAACGGGTCTTGCATGCACCCCCCTGGCCCAAGATCCTATGATGCCAGAAACCCGGAGAAGCGGCTCCCCTGTGCGAGCGAGGTGTCGGCTCTCCGGGTTTCTGGGAGAAGTCGCAAATGCCTGTTTCCCAGGGCCTCAGGCGATGCGCCTCTCTTTGAGACGTGCAGCTTTGCCCCTGCGATCCCGCAAGAAGTACAGCTTGCCCCGCCGCACCTTGGCGTGCCGCAACACTTCCACCTTTTCCACTCGCGGAGAATGCAGCAAGAAGGTGCGCTCAACGCCGACGCCATGAGAGGCAACACGACGCACAGTGAAGGTGGAGTTGATCCCACCTTGGCGGATGCGCATCACCACCCCCTGGAAAATCTGCACCCGCTCCCGATTACCCTCGACAATACGGTTGTGCACCCGCACCGTGTCGCCGGGGCGAAGCCGCGGGATGTCCGGATTCGGTTCCAGTCGTTCCAAAGAGTCCATCAAAGAAGACATATCGCACCATCCATAGTCATAATTGTCGTGGCGTCAGAGTATAGCACAGGTTAGCAGCGGCAGCAAATCGCAGAATAGCTGATGGCGAATAGCTGATGGCCAATATCAGGCGGCGGCCTGGGCAGGCAGCCAGCCTAGCTCCTTCAGAAACGCCTCATCCTCTGAGCCAAGATCGGCATGAGCCAAAAGGTCCGGGCGGCGCTCCAGGGTGCGGCGCAACGATTCCCGCCGCCGCCAGCGGGCGACCTCCGCATGATGGCCGGAAAGCAACACCTCCGGCACCGCATGACCGCGGTACTCCACCGGCCGGGTGTAGTGGGGATGCTCCAGCAGGCCGGCGGCGTGCGAGTCTCGCGCTGTGGCCGCAGGATCCCCCAGCACGCCGGGCAACAGCCGCGTCACAGCATCCACGACGACCATGGCCGCGATCTCCCCGCCCGAAAGCACGTAATCGCCGACGGAGATCTCGTCCGTGGCCAGGAACTGCCGCACCCGTTCGTCCACCCCTTCGTAGCGCCCGCAGATCAGCGCCAGACGGTCGTGCTGCGCCAGCTCCCTGGCCACCGCCTGGGTGAACAGACGGCCCTGCGGGCTGAGCAGGATGACCGGCACAGGCGGAGCGGCCTCGCCCTCCAGGCCCAGCACTGCTTCCACGGCGCGGAAGATCGGCTCCGGCTTCATGACCATGCCGCCGCCCCCGCCGTAGGGCGCATCGTCCGTGATTCGATGCTTCCCCTCGGCGTAGTCACGGATGTCGTGCACGGTGATGGAGACGTGCCCCGCTTCCTGCGCCCGCATGATGATGCTATCGGCGAACACCTCGCCGAACATGCCAGGGAAGAGGGTGAAGATGTCGAAGTGCATTAACCGCCTCGCTCACTCCGCAGCCGCCGACTACACCAACCGACAAAAAGGCCACGAGGCGTCGCCGCCCAGTGGCCTTCGAGACAGAGTTCCCCGCCGTGCCGTGTGCCAACGAGTTTTGAACCTGCAATCGCAGGTGGGTGTCTCACCTGAAGGTCCTGCCTTACCCTCGAAGGGCTACCGCATTTCCAGCAGGGCTTCGACCCCCGTGTTTTTGGTGTTGGCTCAGAACGTTAGTGTGGCATCACGCGCACCGCAGGGCACTGCAGTCATATCTTAGCACAACTCCGCAGAACGCGCAAATCGGCGATGGCAGATACCGACAGCCGACGACTTCTTCCCACTACTCGACGGCCAACTGCAGGTGCAGTTCCTCCAATTGGCGTGACGACACCTCCGAGGGCGACTCGGTCATCAGGTCCGTGGCCGAGGCGGTCTTGGGGAAAGCGATCACCTCGCGGATGTTGAGCTCGCCAGCCAACACCATCACCAGCCGATCAATGCCGGGAGCGATGCCGCCATGCGGCGGCGCACCGTACTCAAAGGCTTCCAGCATGTGGCCGAACTGCGCCTGAGCCTGTTCCGGCAAGATGCCCAGGGCCCGGAACATGCGCTCCTGCTTCTCCCGCTGGTGAATGCGGATGCTGCCTCCTCCAATCTCCACGCCGTTGCAGACCACGTCGTAGGCTTGGGCTCGTACGCGGCCAGGGGCTGTTTCCAGCAGCGACCAGTCTTGCGGCAACGCGGAAGTGAAGGGATGATGCACGGCACTCCAGCGGCCTTCTTCCTCGTCCCATTCCAGCAGCGGGAAGTCCAGCACCCAGGTGAAAGCCAATACATCATCGTCCATCAGGCCCAGCCGCCGCCCCAACTCCAGCCGGAGATGGCCCAGCACCTGGGCCACCGTCGCCGGCTGGTCCGCCACGATCAGGAGGAGATCTCCCGGCGCCGCCCCCGTGCGGGCGGTGATGCCTTGCGCTTCCTCGTCCGTCAGGAACTTAGCGATAGGCGAGCGCACCTGACCCTCCTCCTGGACAGCGATCCAGGCCAACCCCTTGGCTCCCAGCCGCCCGGCCATCTCGGCCAGTTCGTCAATCTGCCGGCGGCTGTAACTGCCGCAGCCGGGAGCGCGCAGCGCTTTCACCTGTCCGCCGGCGGCGATCGTCTCCGCGAAGACGCGGAAGCCGCAGCCCACCAGCAGGTCGGAGAGGTCCAGCAGTTCCAGGCCAAAGCGCAGGTCGGGCTTATCGGAGCCATAGCGGGCCATGGCCTCACCGTAGGTGAGGCGGGGGAAAGGCTTGCGCCAGAGATGCTTGCCCGTCTCCGGCTCCAGCGCCTCCACCAGCGCCGTGAACAGCCCCTCGGTGAGCTGCAGCACGTCTTCCTGCTCGACGAAGGACATCTCCACGTCCAACTGGGTGAACTCCGGCTGGCGGTCGGCGCGCAGGTCCTCGTCGCGGAAGCAGCGGGCGATCTGGAAGTAGCGCTCGAAGCCCGAGACCATGAGAAGCTGCTTGAGTTGTTGCGGCGATTGCGGCAGGGCGTAGAATCTGCCCGGATGCACGCGGCTGGGCACGATGTAGTCCCGCGCCCCCTCCGGCGTGCTTTTGATGAGGATCGGCGTTTCGATCTCCACGAAGTCACGAGCGAAGAGGTATGCGCGGATGAACTGCACCACACGGCTGCGCAGCAGGATATTGCGCTGCATGCGGGCGCGGCGCAGGTCCAGGTAGCGATACCGCAGCCGCAACGGCTCGGCAACCTCGGTCTCTTCGTTGATGTAAAAAGGAGGTGTGTGCGCGGGGTTGAGGATCTCTACCCGCCCGGCGGCGACCTCGATCTCGCCTGTGGGCAGGCTGGGGTTCTCCAGGCCCGGCGGCCGTTGCCGCACCGAGCCTTCTACTTGCAGCACATACTCGCTGCGCGCCTCGCTGGCCACCCGGTGGGCTTCCGGCGTGGTCTCCGAATCGCACACCACCTGCGTGATGCCATCGCGGTCACGCAGGTCAATGAAGATGAGGCCACCGTGGTCGCGGCGGCGATGCACCCAGCCCGCCAGCGTCACCGCCGTGCCCATGTGTTCCCCTCGCAACTCACCGCAATTGTGAGTCTTCAGCATGATCGCATCCTCCTCCAGTCATTGGCAGGGCCGCATTATACACGCAAGTCCCCGAAAGGACAACATCGCTTGAGGAGGTTGAAGGTTGAAGGTTGGAGACTGCTTTTGACAGAAATCCAAAGGTGTGGTATATTTCTTGAGTAAACCAACTGATCAAGCAAGGGGAGCTGGGAGAGCCCGGCTGAGAGGACGGTCCGTAATGCCGCCGACCCTTTGAACCTGACCTGGGTAATGCCGGCGTAGGGAAGCGACGACCAAACCACAGAAGGCCACTTGCCTTACCCGGGCAGGTGGCCTTTTCGTTCGCCAGGAGAAACCATGCGCGCCATCATCATCGCCAACGGCCCCTCGCCTGATTACCCCAGCGGTTTTCAGCGACAAGAGGACGATTGGATCATCGCGGCGGACGGCGGCACGCTCAGCGCCCTGCGCTGGGGCTGGCTGCCAGACACCGTCGTCGGCGACCTGGACTCGCTGCCCAATGAGCTACGGCCGCGGCTGGAAGCGGCCGGCGGCCAGTTTGTCACCTTCCCAGAACGCAAGGACTGGACCGATCTGGAGCTGGCGCTGCAACACGCCGTTGAGGGAGGCGCGGCGGAGATCGTCATCCTGGGTGCGCGGGGCGGACGCCTGGATCAGGAGCTGACCAACCTGCTGCTGCTCAGCCGCCCCGAGTGGGCCGCGGTGACCATCCGGCTGCTGGACGGCCAGGAGGAGGCGTGCGTCGTCCGCAAGGAGTGTACCATCAACGGTCAGGTAGGCGATACCGTCTCCCTCCTCGCCCTGACGCCACAGGTGACCGGTATCACCACCCGCGGGCTGGAATGGCCTCTGTGCGAGGCCACGCTGACCTTCGGCTCCACGCTGGGCATCAGCAACGTGCTCACGGAGCCGGTGGCGCGGGTGCGGGTAGAAGATGGGGTGCTGTTGGTGGTGCACAGCAGGCAGGACACAAGAAGCAAGAGGCAAGAGGCAAGAGGCCATGAGGCCACGAGCAACAAGGGACAAGGAGGGAGGATCATGCGCAAGAGTTTGTTTCTGCTCAGTCTGTTGACGCTGGCGTTGCTGGCGGCCTGTGCGCCGCCGATTCCGATGGGGGCAACGGTCACGCCGAGCGGGCCGCGCCTGCTGACGCTGATGTCACACGACAGCTTCAGCGCCAGCGAAGCGGTCATCGCCCAGTTCCAGGAGCAACACAACGCCAAGGTCCGCTTCCTCAAGGCCGGCGACACCGGCTCGGCGCTGAACCAGGCCATCCTCAGCAAGGAGAACCCGCTGGCCGACGTCTTCTTCGGCGTGGATAACACTTTCCTCAGCCGGGCGCTGAAGGCGGACATCTTCGAGCCCTACGATTCGCCGGCGCTGGCCGAGATCCCCGACGATCTGGAACTGGATCCGCAGCACCGGCTGCTGCCCGTGGACTTCGGCGACGTCTGCCTGAACTACGACCAGGCCTGGTTCGAGGGCCAGCGCATCGCGCCGCCAACCATGCTGGAAGACCTGGTCAGGCCGGAATACCGCGGACTGACGGTGGTGGAGAACCCGGCCACCTCCTCGCCCGGCCTGTCCTTCCTCATCGCCACCGTGGGGCACTTCGGCGAGACGGGAGAGTACACCTACCTGGATTTCTGGAAGGACATGCGGGCCAACGATGTGCTGGTGACCGACGGCTGGGAGGAGGCCTACTGGGGGCAGTTCAGCGCCGCCAGCGACGGCACGCGGCCCATCGTCGTCAGTTACGCCACCAGCCCGGCGGCGGAGGTCTTCTTCAGCGAGGGGGCGTACACCGAGCCGCCCACGGGCAACGTGCTGGGCGAGGGGGCTTGCTTCCGCCAGATCGAGTTCGTGGGCATCCTCAAGGGCACGGAGAACCGCGATCTGGCCGAGAAGTTCGTGGACTTCATGCTCGGCAAGACCTTCCAGGAGGACATCCCGCTGCAGATGTGGGTCTTCCCGGCCAACGCACAGGCCGCCCTGCCTGAGGTTTTCCGGTGGGCCGAGATGGTGCGGCAACCAGCACAGGTGAACGCGGCGGACATTGACGCCCGGCGGGACGAGTGGCTGGAGCGCTGGACCGAGGTGGTTCTGCGGTAAGCGAAAAGAAAGAAGGCAGTCTACCTCTTGCATGTTGATAGCCTTTCTTCCTCCCCTGGCCTGATTTCCGCTTTCCGCCCGGCGGTGCTATAATCGCCCCCATGAGCACGTCGGGTGAATCTCGCCAGAGGACGCGGCGATCAGGGAGAACCTGTCCTCACTGCGGAGCGCGGGTAGCCGAGCGGGCCGAGGATTGTTTCCAGTGCGGAGCGGATCTGGCCGCCGAGCCGCGCCGCCGCCGCGCCCTGCCCTGGAGCGATCTCTTGCTCTTGCTGGTGATCGCCGCTGTGGTAGCGCTCTGGTGGAGCCGGACGGAGGAGGCTGCCCGGGCAGCGTTGACCCCTACGGCCACCCCCACTGCCACAGTGACCCCTACCATCACCGCCACGGCCACGCGCACGCCTACGCCCACGACAACCCCCACACCCACGTTGACCCCTACGCCCATTGTGCACAAGGTGGAGTCAGGGGAGTCGCCGCTCTTCATCGCCGGGCTATATGGCGTGACCCTGCAATCGCTGCTGCAAACCAACGACCTGCAAGAAGGCGACCTCATCCGCATCGGCCAATCGCTGCGCATTCCCACGGCCACGCCCATCCTCGGTCCCGATGGGCTGCCGGTCACGCCGGCGCCCACGCCCACGCCCGATGAACGGGCCGTGGCCTACACAGTGCAGAGAGGGGACACGCTGCTGTCCATCGCCTCACAGTTCGGCGTGACGGTGGAGGCCATCATGACCGCCAATGGCCTCAAGCCAGATGAGATCATCCGCCCAGGGCAGCCATTGGTGATCCCCCAGGGCACGCCTACGGCGGAGCCTATCCCCGCCTCCCTGCTCACGCCCACACCCACGCCGGGGCCGCCCTGGCCGGCGCCGCAGTTGCTCAGCCCCATGGATGGTGCGCAGTTCAGTGGCGGGGAACCGCTCCTGCTGCGCTGGGCGGCTGTCGGCCTCCTGGAAGAGGATCAGTGGTACGTGCTGCGAGTGTGGCTTCCTGAGCGGTCCGGGAACCCGCTCCCGACCACGTGGACCAAGCGCACCAGCTTCCGGCTCCCCGCCGACTGGCGGCCAGAGGCTGACGCGGCCAGCCACGAGCTTTGCTGGCAAGTCACTGTGATCCAGAAGTCAGAAAAAGCAGACGAAGAGGCGGAACTCGCTACCGTGAGCCCGGCCAGCGAGATCCGCTGCTTCCACTGGCGTTGAGTGCGGGAGGGTCTATGACTCGCATCATCCTGGTACGACACGGCCAGACGGCCTGGAATCGGGAGGAACGCTTCCGGGGGCGGGAGGACTTGCCCCTGGACGAGACGGGCCGCCGTCAGGCCGCGGCCGCGGGGCAATACGTTGCCGCTCGCTGGTCTCCCAGGGCCATTTACTGCAGCCCACTGCTGCGCGCCGTGCAGACGGCGCAGGCCATCGGCGATGCCTGCGGGCCAGCTGTCCAACCCTGCCCCGACCTGATAGACATTGACTACGGCCAGTGGCAGGGGTTGACGCCCGCCGAAGCCGCGATGCTCTATCCGGCTCTGCATCGGGCCTGGCTCGACGCTCCGCAGACAGTGCAGATCCCCGGCGGCGAGAGCCTGCCCGCGGTGCGAGTTCGTGCTTTCACTGCCCTGCAGGAGATCATCGCCCACCACCCGGACGAGACCATTGTCGTCGTCGCTCACACCGTGGTCAACCGTCTGCTGCTCTGCGCCGTGCTGGGCCTGGACAACTCCCGCTTCTGGCGGCTGCG
>JACNHM010000269.1 GCA_014383605.1 Chloroflexota bacterium | reverse complement strand
CGCTTCCAGTTGTTCCACCAACTGCTGCACCTGTCCCAGCAATTGCTCCACCAGCCACTCGTCGCGCGGGCGGAAGGATTGCGCACTGATGGCGTATTGCTCCCGCAACTGCTGTCGCAAGAGCGTCCAGCCGCTCTCCTGCCCGATCTGCTTCACCTGGTTGCGGGTGATAGTGCTCCTCTGTGCCCGCAGGTGTTGCCACACTTGACCTGCCGACCACCAGGGAAACTTGACCCAACTCTCGATGACTCGCCGCTGTACTTCCTGCGCCAGTACTTCGCCCCACCTCTGGCTCAACATCCGCCGCCACTCTTGCTGTAGCCAGTAGTCGAACCATCGGCTGATCACCGGCTGTGGTACGCCAAACCATGCCGCCATCCGCTCCTGCCGCACAAAGGGTGTCCGTCCATCTCTCGTCCGCCGGCTGGCCCGTGTCTCGTCGGGTACTTCCAACAGTCCCAGGAAGATGATCAGCATCCGTGTGTAGAAGGCGACGTTTCCATCCACATGCAGGGCAAACTCCCCCCGCAACTGCACGTGATACACGCCCTCCTCATCCCGTTCCACCTCGACCTGCGGCTCACCGACCCGGTGCTGTAAACATAGGCCGACCGGCAACGCCCCTAGACCATACCCTAACCCTCCTATGCGATGCCCCCCAGAGGCGGGAAGTCGCTCTCCCAACCACACTATCCCCAGTCCCAGCAGCGCCAGACCACTGGCCCGCTCCCACAGGCGGCCCATTCCCTCGTATAACGGCTGACGTCCCAGCCGGGGCCAGGCCATCCCCATCCCCTTCCACAACCACGCCACCCACGGCAGCAGACAAAGCCACTCCCCTTCCTGGCGACCCGTCAGACAGACCAGCGCCAGGAGTGCCTCGCTGCGCACCGCTGCCACGACCCAACTCCGCCGCATCCAGTACCAGCCGACGCGCCAGGCGAACCCACAGTGACAACTCCCCCGCCTGTGCTTCCGGCGTTCCCCTGCCAACGGGATCACTTGCGGTGGGCAAGCCAACCATCCCCCGATGCTCTCCAAGGGGGTGCCCGTCAGCAGCGGCAGCACCACCAGCCCTAACACCGCTATGGTGTGGACAACAGCCCCCCAGCGCCGTTGGCGATTCGTCAATCCTATGGTACACTGCATCTGCCAGCCTCCTGTCCGTCATTGAGCTGGGTACAGTGTACCCCATTTTCACGAGGCTGCCACTTTTGATTATAATCCCATGCCGGCCCCGCTGGGGCTCATTTTACGAACCTCGTAGCCCTACTTCCCCTTGTTTCTTGTCCCCAACATGATACGCTCACAAGTCCTGGCCTTTCCTGGCCCTCCGTTATGAGGGCTTGCGCTGCGTGCGCCCGTGCTCCCATGCTCCTCTGCTCCCTTGCTCCCTTGCTCCTCTGACGGCTTTGCGGTATAATCCCGACAGATGCTTGCGGCGCGCTGCCGCAGAGCCCAATCTACCAGTCTACCGATCTACCAGTTTACCAATCTACCAGTTTCCCAACCTACCAACCACCATGGACCTATTCGACCTGATGAGCTTTCCTCCTTTCGTCAGCCACCGGCTGCGGCAGCGGGAGTACCTGCTGCAGATCAGCCGGGCCATGACGGCGCGGCTCGACCTCTCCTCGCTGCTGGAACTGATCCTCACCAGCGCGGCCGAGATGATCGGCGGCGAGGTGGGGCTGATTGCCTTGCGGGAGGAGGATGACCGCTTGCGCCTGCGGGCAGTGTATGGTCTGTCTGCTGACCTGCTGGGCGAACTGGCGCCGCTGCTGGCGGAACTGCCGCAGTTGGCGGAACGGGGCAGCGCGCCGGGCGGCTGGCGGCTGCCCGACATCCCCCTGCGCATGCTGGAAGCGGCCATCGGCCGCCCTCTACGCCAGGTGGTCAACCTGCCGCTGACCATCGAGGACGATCTGTTGGGGGCCATCTACGTCTTCCGCAGCGGCGGGGCGGCGTTCTCGGCCAACGACCGGGCCGTGCTGCGCAGCTTCGCCGACCAGGCGGCCATCGCCGTGCGCAACGCCCGGCTCTACCAGCAGGTGACGGCGGAGAAGCGGCGGCTCGACGGCATCATTCAGAACTCCGCCGACGGCGTGATGATCCTCGACCCGCAGCGGCGGGTGCAGGTCATCAACCGCGCCCTGTGCGGCATGATCGGCTGCCCGGCCGAGGAGGTGGTGGGCCGGCCCTGCCACCAGGTACTGTCGCTGCAGAATGCCACGGGCTTCGACATCTGTGCGCAGGATGAGCCGCCGCAACTGCCGCAGGCGGGCACCCTCTACGTGGAGGGAGATCTGCTCCGCCCCGGCGGCTCGCGCCGCACCGTGGGCGTCACGTATTCGCCGCTCTACGACGAGGAAGGGCAGTTGCAGAACATCATCGCCAACGTGGTGGACATCACCCGCTTCCGCGAGGCGGAGGAGATGAAGTCCACCTTCGTCTCCGTGATCTCCCACGAGCTGAAAACCCCGGTGGCGCTGATCAAGGGCTACGCCGGCACCCTGCGGCGGGAGGACGCCTGCTGGGATGCCGAGACACTGAACGAGGGATTGACGGTCATCGAGGAGGAGAGCGACCGGCTGGCGCGGCTCATTGACAACCTGCTCGACGCCTCCCGCATCCAGGCAGGGGTGCTGAAGCTGGAACTGGGCGACGTGCGTTTGCCGGAGTTGGCGGCCAGGGTGGTGGAGGGGTTCCGCTTGCAGACGGACAAGCACCAGTTCGAGCTGGATTTCCCCGCCGACCTGCCGCTGGTGCTGGCCGACGACGAGCGGCTGCGGCAGGTGTTGAGCAACTTGCTGGGCAACGCCATCAAGTACTCTCCCGAGGGGGGCACCATCCGCGTGGGCGGTTGGACGGAGGCCGAAGGGGTCGTCGTCTACGTGGCTGACCGGGGGATCGGCATTCCCGTAGTGGATCAGCAGAAGCTGTTCCAGCGCTTCACCCGCGTCGATTCCAGCATGCGTCGCCACACGCATGGCGCGGGGCTGGGGCTTTTCCTGTCCAAAGCCATCGTAGAGGCCCACGGCGGGCGCATCTGGCTGCGCAGCGAGCCGGACAAGGGCACGACGGTCTTCTTCTCGTTGCCGAGGTGAGGGGGCAAGAGGCAGGAGGCAAGAAGCAAGAAGCAAGAGGCACGTGGTGAGAGGGGGGGCAGTGGATCAGAAGACGCTGATTCTGGTCGTGGATAGATGAGGAGCGCATGCGGCGCTTCGTGCGCATGAATCTGGAACTGGAGGGCTACCTGGTCAGCGAGGCGGCCGACGGCCTGGAGGCGCTGGACAGGGTGCGGCAGGAGATGCCGGCGCTGGTGGTGCTGGATGTGGCCATGCCCGGGATGGATGGCTTCGAGGCGCTGGAGTACATCCGGGAGTTCTCCGACGTGCCGGTGATCATGCTCACGGTCAAGGGGGAGGAAGATGATCGCGTCCGTGGTCTCGATCTGGGCGCCGACGATTACGTGACTAAACCCTTCAGCCCGCGGGAGTTGGCCAGCCGCATCCGCGCCGTGCTGCGCCGCGTGGAGTCACCCGCAGGGGAAACGGCGGAACCGCTGGTGATTGACGATGATCTGTCCATTGACTTCGCCAGCCACGAGGTCATCGTGCGCGGGGAGCGCATCAGGCTGCGCCCCACCGAACACCGCCTGCTCTGTCACCTGGTGGAGAACGCCGGCTGGATCGTGCCCCACGACGCGCTGGTGAGCAAAGTGTGGGGGCCGGAGTACCGGGACGACCGGCGTCTGCTGCGCCTTTACATCACGTACCTGCGCAAGAAGATCGAACCCGATCCCTCGGATCCCCGCTACATCCTCACCGAGCGGGGCATCGGCTATCGTTTCGTGGATTTCAAGGATCGGTAGACGGCTTCGTGGGACGCGGATGGCCACGGACGAACACGGATAAGGGATAGATAGAATCCGTGGTCGTCCGCGTTTGTCCGTGTCCAATCGTTTTGACACCCCCTCCCTAACCCTCCCTCTGGTAGGGGGAGGGCAGGGTGGGGGTGCGTGCCGGGCTGGGCCGCCCCACGGCGGTGAAGATCAGCTCCGTCCCCAGGTAGATCTCCTCGCCCCAGCCGCCGCCCACCTTGGCCCGCCGGTCCGTGCGGGCCATCTGCACCTCTGCCTGTTCCGCTCCCGCCTGCCGCGCCAGCGCTTCGGCGTGGGGGGACATCACCTGCTGCGCGTACTGCACGGCCTCTTCCAGATCCCCGAAATCATGCACGCCGTCGGGCAGGTGCAGGCGGAAATGCTCGGCCCCATCCAGCGGGTTGATGAGCACCCGCAGCCGCTGGACGACGCCGCCGGCCACGGCCCCCACGGCGTTGGCCACCCCGGCGTGAGGGGGGATGATCAGCTCCGTGTGCAGCCGCTCGGCCACGCGGGGCATGTAGGCTGCCACCGGCGCGCCGATGGCCACCAGTGGCCGGCGCAGCGTCAGGTCACAAGCCAGGTCACCAGCCCCAGGATTGCTGAGCGCCCGTGCCAGCAGCGCCGCCGCCGAGGGCTCCCGTTCCCAGTCGGGCGCACCGACTTCGTCTTCGAGCACCTTGCTGACCAACTCCGTCGCCACCCGATCCGATACCCCACGCACCACCTGCTCGCAGAAGGTCTCCACCGGCAAGTCCATCTGGGCGGCCAGCAGCTCCGCGCCCAGCCGCGAGGCCTGCGCGTCCCATTGCTGAAAGCGGCCCAGGACGTGCAGTGCGTCGGTGGGTGTGAAGCCGGCCCGCTGCAGCACAAGCTGGGCCTCCAGCTTCTCAATGCGCCGTCGCTGCAGCCAGCCGTAGCGCGTCTCGCCGAGGAGCTGCGGCAGCGACTGCGGCCCCGGCTCTAGACGGTGCAGCAGGGCGCGGTCCTCATCCGAGAGCCAGTTGCGAGGCCGCCGCCACAGCAGCAGGAACTGGGCGATCTCGTCCGACTTTTCCTGGGTGGCAGCCTGGCGGCGCAGCTCATCTACCACCTCGGGATGCTCGCTGGCCAGCAGGCAGAGGGGCACGACGCGCCGCGGGCCGATGCGCAGCCGGCCATGGCCGTCGCCGCGCACGTGGCTGTCGCCGCCCAGTCCCGTCGTGTGCACGTCCACGGCCTCGACCATCGTCCGCCAGCCGCCGACCCGCGCTCCCTCCGGGTTGAGGCGCGGCTGGCCGTCGCGCAGGGCGGCGATGTCCGTGGTCGTGCCGCCCACGTCCACCACCCAGACATCACCCCTGCCGGCCAGATGCCAGGCCCCCACGGCGCTGGCCGCCGGGCCGGAGAGGATGGTCTCGATGGGACGCTGCATGGCCCACGCTGCCCGCACCAGCGAGCCGTCGCCCTTGACCACCATCAGCGGCGCGGCGATGCCCCGCTCGTACAGCGTGCGCTGCACGGAAGCGATCAGCTCCCGCAGCAGGGGGATGAGGCGGGCGTTGAGGGCCACGGTAGTCGCCCGCCGCACGGCGTTGAGCCGCGTGGTCAATTCGTGTCCACACGTCACCGGTAGGGGCAACCCTTGCGGTTGACCCCCTTGTGGTTGCCCCCCTTGCGCTTGCCCTCCCCCTGGCGCGGTCAATTCCTCCACCAGCGCCCGCACGCGCAGCTCGTGGGTGGGGTTGCGCACGCCGAAGTAGCCGGAGACGGCGAAGGCCTCGACCTTGCCGCGCCGGGCCAGGATGGCCTGCCGCGCCGCCTCCTCGTCCAGCGGTGCGGCTTCATCGCCCAGCACGTCGTGGCCGCCCCTCAGATAGACGACGTCGTCGGTCACCAGTTCCTGCTGGAAGCCGTACTGCTGCATCAGCTCGCGGTCGTAGCCGATGAGCAGCAGGCAGACAGGGCTGCCCTGACCCTCGGCGATGGCGTTGGTGGCGAAGGTCGTCGAAAGGGCCACCAGGTCCACATCTTCCGGCAGCGAAGACTTCCCAAGTCGGCCAGACTTCGGAAGTCTTTGGCCTCCTGCAAACACGGCGGCGATGGCCTCGCTAATGCCGATGGAGAGGTCGTGCCGCGTGGTCAGCGCCTTGGCTGCCGCCAGCACCTCGCCGTGGCCGTGATCCACCAGCACGGCGTCGGTGTACGTCCCGCCCGTATCAATTCCCAACGCGACCGTCATCCCTCACTACCCCGATTGGTGATTTGCTGATTTGTTGATTTGCCGATTTGCTGCTTCGCTCTCTCTCCGCCGCCAGCAGCTATCCCGCAAGGAGCAGTAGCGGCAGACCGATCCGACCTCGTGCGACTCGTACCCTGGCCCCATGCCGATGACGGCGGAGGCCGACTTGTGTGGTTCCAGAACGCAGTACGCGTTCAGCCGCACGCCGATGTCGGCCACGGGCAACAGCGCGCACAGCTCCCGCTGCCCCTGAATGGACCAGCCGACCAGCGATCCCGGGCTGAGCGCGGCGCTCACGCCCCAGCCCCGTTCGGCGGCCAACTCCTCGGCGACACAGCGCACAGCCTCGCCGACCTTGCCCAGGGCCAGCACACCCACGCAGTCGAGCAGGTAGGAGAGCAAAGGCTCGCCCGCTCTGTACAGCTCGCTCACTCGCGCCTCCAGCGCCGGGCCGATGGTGCAGACCGCCGCCAGCAGCCGTTTCGCGGGCGCCAGCAGGTCAGCCTTGGGGCCGATGGTGAGATGCCAGGGAGCAGGGGAGCAGGGGAGCAAGGGAGCAGGGGCGCAGGGGAGCAAGGGAGCAGGGGAGCAAGGGAGCAAGGGAGCAGGGGAGATTCCCTCCCGCACCTCTGCACCTCTGCACCTCTGCTCCTCTGCACGAAGAGTCACCCGCTCTCCGGCCACGCTGTGAACCTCGAATTCCTCGTAGAGGGCGGCGGGGGCGAAGAGGGTCTGGCCCAGGGCGATGGCCTTCTGCGCCGTGGCCACCATGGCGGGCTGCGGTTCGTTGCGTCCCTGCGCGGCCAGCAGTTCCTCGGCGGTCAGGATGATGGGCATGTCTTGGAGAATGGGCATGGCTTGCTCGCTGACGGACGACGAAGGACGAAAGACGAACGTTCGTCGTCCGTCCTTCGTCCTTTGTCACTGTGCGTGCCGTTCGTCGGCCTGGGCGACGATGTCCCGCAGACGGGCTTCCACCTCAGCGGGAATGGGCAGCGGCTCGTGGTGCTCGAGGATGTCCTTTACCCTGACCCGTATCCGCTCGGCCATGTCTGCGCTGCCGCTGGCCTCCCACGCTCGCCGCATCTGGCGATCCATCAGCGTCGGGAACCACAGCTCGGACCGGAAGTGCTGGCGCGTGTGCGGTTGGGCCAGGTAATGACCGCCAGGCCCCACCCGCTCGATGACGTCCACGGCCAGCGTCTCCGGCGTGACCGTGATGCCCCCCAGGATGCGTTTGGCCATGCCAATGACCTCGTTGGACATCACCAGCATGTCGTAGGAGCCCAGCAGGCCCGATTCCAGGTAGCCGACGTCGTGGATCAGGTTGGCGCCCGACAGCGCGGCGATGGTCACGGACATGGCCGCCTCGATGGCCGCCTGCTGGTCGAGGACTTTGGCATCGGAGCAGCCGGCGGTGGAGAACATGGGCAGCCGCAGCCACTTGGCCACGTCGGTCATGGCCGCGCTCAAAAGCACCATCTCCGGCGCGCCGTAGGAGAGCACGGAGGTAGTCATGTCTATGGTCGATTCCACGCCGCCGATGATGACCGCTGCGCCCTGGCGCTGGAGTTGGGCCAGCACGATGCCCGTCAGGCACTCGGCCAGACACTGCACCATGGCCCCGGCCAGCGTCACCGGCCCCGTGGCTCCGCACATGATGCAGGGCGTGTAGATGGCCGGGATGCCTGTTTCCGCGGCGTAGAGGATCTTCTCCACCGCTTCGATGGAGTTGCTCAGCGGGGAGCTGGGCTCGATGTAGACGACGAAGAGGGGGGTCTTGGCGAACTCCTCCGGCCCGCCCAGCGCCGCGCAGGCCATGCGGTACTGGTCGGCCAGACCTTCCCTATCCACGGCGGTGATGACGAAGGGCTTCGCCGTGCCCTTCAGCATGGCCAGGAACTGGTGACGGTCGTAGGTGTGGGCGGGCACGCCGGAGGTCAGGCCCAGGGACATGTGGAAGTCAATGTGCGGCAGGGCGTCGCTGATCCTGGCGGCGTTGTAGACGTCCTGGAAGGTGTACTTGCGCACCTTGCCGGTGTAGGGGTCTACCAGGGAAGGGCAGTCGGAACCGGTGCCGAAGTAGATCTTGTTCTTCTCCAGGATGACCCGCTGACTGCGGTCGCGCCCGGCGATGACGATGCGCTGCGGGGTGGTATTCAGCGCCTTCTTGACCAGCCAGGAGGGTATGCGCACCAGAGGCG
>JACNHM010000178.1:6131-8331 GCA_014383605.1 Chloroflexota bacterium | reverse complement strand
GCAGTCCACCGCGAGCATTTTGGATCTACTGAGTCCGCCAGTGGGGTTGCCACTGCCAGCAGGTCAGACGCCAGCCGTGTCCCGGCACGGCCAGCGCGGCGGCGTGGTCGGGGCCGGGCGCCAGCTCCATCAGCGTCCAGCGTGCGGCTTCCTGCGGATCGCCGGCGACGTGCAGCAGTTGGGCCGGCTCGCCGGGCGCCAGGGAGACGTCGAACTGATCGAGGGGCAGGGACAGACCTTCGCCGCGGGCCTTGACGTAGGCTTCCTTGCGCGTCCAGCAGTTGAAAAACCCCTGGGTCTGCAGGCCGGCGGGGAGGGCCTGGAGCTGGGCCTGCTCGCGGGGCGAAAAGGTGCGGGCGGCGAGCAGCTCCTGCGAGATGTCGGGGCGAAACCGCTCGATGTCCACGCCCACCGGGCGGCGGCGAGCCACGGCCACCAGGGCCAGGTCGCCGGCGTGGGCGAGATTGAATTGCAGGTGCGGATCGGCCGGGTCTTCCTGCGCGTGCGCCGCCGCCAGGAGCGGCTTGCCGTGGGCGCTGTAGCGGAAGCGCACCTCCTGGGGCGGTCTTTGCAGGTAGCGGCCGAGGATGTCTCGGAGCGCGCCGCGGGCGGCGATGAAGCGTTGCCGGTCCTCCTGGAAGTGAAAGCGTTTGGCCCGGGCCAGCTCGTCGGCGGCCAGCGTGCGGCGCAGGGCCAGGATGTCTCCGGCGGTCAGGGCCAGGTGCACCCGCCAGACGTGGATCTCATCGTCGCCCAAGGTCAGGTCTGCTGGTGGCACGTGCCACATCTGACTGGCGAGGGGCAAGGGAGCAGGGGAGCAGAGGGGCAGAGGGGCAGGGGGGCAGGGGGGCACCTCCGCACAGCGGGTCAGGTCGCCAGCGATGGCCTCCAGGAGCAGGGGACGATTGTCTTGGACGAAGAAGTGGTCGCCGGGGAACAGGCGCAGGGCGAAGGCGGCGGTGGTCTGCTGGCGCCAGGCCTCCAGTGGTTGGCGGCCCACGCGGCGGTCCTGGAGGCCGCCGAAGGCGGTGATGGGGCAGGCGAGGGGCGGTTCGGCGGCGTAGGTGTAGGTTTCGGCGACGGCGAAATCGGCGCGCAGGAGGGGCAGGAAGATGTCCAACAGGTCACGATTGCGCAGCACTAACTCCGGCGTGCCCTGGAGGCGGCGCAATGAACGGATGAATTCGGCCTCGGGCAGTTGGTGCAGGGGCTGGTCGAGGTGGGGCAGGTGGGGCGCCGGCCAGGCGGCGACGAAGAGATGGACGGGGAGCAGACCGACCTGCCGTCGCAGCTGGCGGGCCAGTTGGAAGCAGATCAGCGCGCCCAGGCTGTGGCCGAACAGGGCGAAGGGTTTGTCCAGATAGGGCTGAAGCGCAGGCAGCAAGGTCTGCACGAGGGGCGTCATGCGGGTAAAGGGTGCTTCCTGCATGCGCCCTTCCCGTCCGGGAAGCTGCACCGCGCACACTTCCACTT
This sequence comes from Chloroflexota bacterium, assembly GCA_014383605.1. Next base: position 6,858 of record JACNHM010000178.1, on the reverse strand, counting down.
CCTCGGGCAGGCCTTGCGGCCACAGGCGGTAGAGGGAGGCCCCGCCCCCGGCGTGGGGAAAACAAAACAGCCGCAGACGGGCCAGCGGGTTGGGTTGCGGAAATCTTACCCAGGCATCTGTGCAGAGGGGCGGAGGGGCGGAGGGGCGGAGGAGCATAGGAGCACTCACCTCTGCTCCTCTTGCGCCTTTTCCAGGGCGGCCTTCAGCTCCTGGGCGAAGGCCTGGACGTAGGGTTCGCTGAGCAGGACGGCGTGACTGCCAGAAACCTTGTGGACCTCAACGCCGTCGGCGGCAAGCTGGTCCCAACCCCGTGTGCGATCCTGGAGGGAGTGTCCCGCATCCAGTCGTTCGTGGGCCTGGAAGAGGGTGACTCGGCCAGGATAGATCTCGGGCACGTACTTGCGGCCGGCTCGCAGGTGAACGGGGAGCAGTTGGAAGAAGCGCTGGGCTTGCGGCAGGCCGAAGAGCAGGTGTCTCGAGTCCGGGGAGACGAGGTCGGCCATAGCGGTTCGTTTCAGGAAGTAGGCGCGCACTGCGTCGGCCCACATCCAGCGCAGGGCTGTTGGCAGGGATGGTTTCGTTGCCGACTGATCGCGTTGCAGCCTGGCCAGTGAGGTCACCAGGTATAGCCCATCGCGAATGTACGACAGACTCTCACCTAGCACGGAGAAAACAAGAGGGAGGCGACGCAGCAACTGCGTCAGCCGTTCCTTGAATCTGCCCCCG
>JACNHM010000178.1:0-6077 GCA_014383605.1 Chloroflexota bacterium | reverse complement strand
GAATCTGCCCCCGCTCCTCTTGCTGCGAGCAGGCGCGCCGGTGTCGATCATGCCCAGCAGGGCCACGCGCTGCCCTTGCCGGTGCAACTGCTGGGCCATTTCGAAGGCTAACACACCCCCGAGAGACCAGCCGGCAAGGAAGTATGGACCTTCCGGCTGCACCGTCCGAACAGCATCCACGTAGTGGGCGGCCATGTCCTCGACCCGGGTGTAGGGTTCCGTTTGGCCATCGAGGCTGGCGTCCTGCACGCCGTAGAGAGGTTGGTCGGCATCCAGATGGCGGGCCAGGCTGTAGTAGGGGAAGACGACCCCACTGGGGGGATGGATGCAGAAGAGGGGCGGCTTGCGGCCACGGGGCTGGATGGGCACCAGCACCGAAGGCAATTCCCGGGCTGTTTCATCCCCGGCAGCCTGTGGGCTTTCGTCGCCACGTTGCAGGCTCTCGATGACTTCGGCCAGGCCGGCGACGGTCAAGGTCTCGAAAAGCCGACCCAGGGGCACCTCCACGGGGAAGGTCTTGTGCAAGCGGGTCAGGACCTGGATGGCCAGCAAGGAATGACCGCCCAGGTCAAAGAAGCTGTCGTAGACGCCGACGCGGTCCACTTTCAGCACTTCGGTCCAGATGGCGGCGATCTTTTCCTCCGTCGGCGTGCGCGGGGCAACGTAGGCGCTCTCCATCTGCGGACGCTTGTCGTCAGGGACAGGCAGCGCCTGACGGTCTACCTTCCCACTGCGGGTCAAGGGCAGTTCGTCCAGCAGCAGGAAGGCGGTGGGCGACATGTAATCCGGCAGCTTGTCGAGCAGGAAGCGGCGCAACTCGCTGGCGGTGGGGGCCGGCTCCTGGGCGGGGACCACGTAGGCCACCAGGCGGCGGTCGCCGGGCGTATCTTCGCGGGCCACGACGACGGCCTCCTGCACGGCGGGGTGTGCGGACAGGGTGGCCTCGATCTCGCCCAGCTCGATGCGGAAGCCGCGCACCTTGACCTGCTGGTCTATGCGTCCCAGAAACTCGACGTTGCCGTCGGGCAGGTAGCGGGCCAGATCGCCGGTGCGGTAGAGAAGTGCGGATTGCGGATTGGGGATTGCGGAGCGGGAAAGAAGTGCGGATTGCGGATTGGGGATTGCGGAGCGGTAGAGAAGTGCGGATTGCGGATTGCGGATTGCGGAGCGGGAAAGAAGTGCGGATTGCGGATTGCGGATTGCGGAGCCTGTCTGCGTGCGCCCGCCTGCCACGGCGCGGGCAGGTACACGCACAGGCAGGCCTGCCTGCGCGGCAGGCGGGGGAGCAAATGGATTCTGGACAAACTTCTGTGCGGTGAGGTTGGGGCGGTTGAGATAGCCGCGGGCCAGGCCAGCGCCCCCGATGTGCAGCTCGCCAGGGACGCCTATGGGCGCCGGATTGAGTTGGGGGTCCAACACGTAGGTCTGCACGTTGGCCACGGGTCGCCCGATGGGCACCTCCCGCGACGGGGCATCAGGCCCCAGGCGGGCGGGAAGCTCCCACATGGTGGCCACGATGGTCGCCTCCGTGGGGCCGTAGGTGTTGAGCAAGCGCACCTGCGGGCCGACGGCTTGATGCCAGGCCAGCAGGCGTTCCGGCAGGGCCTTTTCGCCGCCGATGATCAGCAGGCGCAACGGTTCCGGCAGGGTCAGTCCTTGGGAGACGACATCCAGTACCATCTGGTGCCAGTAGACGGTGGGCAGATCGAGCACGGTGATGCCCAGCTGGCGGCAGGTGTCCAGAAAGGTGGGCACGGAACTCAACATGGCGTCGTTGCGCAGCACGAGACGAGCGCCACGCCACAGGGTGGGGAAGATCTCCTCGGCGGCGGTGTCGAAGCTGATGGAGGCAAACTGCAGCACCCGATCTTCCGGTTCCAGCTCGAAGGCGTCGGCGGCGGCATGCACATAGTTCAACAGCGAGCTGTGCTGGATCTGCACGCCCTTGGGCGTGCCCGTGGAGCCGGAGGTGTAGATGACGTAGGCGAGGTTGGCGGCGGTGACGTCGCCGGGCAGGTTCTCAGCGCTCTCCTGGGCGATGGCCGGCCAGTCGGCATCCAGGCAGACCACCCGGCATGGCGCGTGAAGGCGTTCCACCAGGTGGGCCTGCGTCAGCAGCACCGGGACCTGGGCGTCTTGGAGCATGAAGGCCAGCCGCTCGCTGGGATAGTAGGGGTCCAGGGGAAGATAGGCGCCGCCGGCCTTGAGGATGGCCAGCAGCCCCACCACCATGTCCAGGGAGCGCTCCACGGAGATGCCGACGAGGGTTTCCGGCCCCACGCCGGCGCGGCGCAGGGTGCGCGCCAGTTGGTTGGCCCGTTGGTTCAGTTGCCGGTAGGTCAAGGTCTGGCCTTCGCCGGCCACGGCCACGGCGTCGGGCGTGCGCTGGGCCTGCTCTTGGAAGAGCTGGTGGACAAGTGGGTGGGCGGGGTAGTCGGCGGCGGTGTCGTTCCACTCCACCAGCAGCTTGTGCCGTTCGGCGGCGGGGAGCAGCGGCAGGGCGGAGATCCTCTGGGAGGGATCGGCCACGATCGCCGCGAGCAGGGTCTGGAAATGGCCGATCATGCGCTCGATGGTGGCGGAGTCAAAGAGGTCGGTGTTGAACTCCAGGCCGCCGCGCAGCACACCCTCCCTGTCGCCCATGGTGAGCATCAGCTCCATCTTGGCCGTCTCGTTGTCCACGGCCAGCCCGCTCAGCGCCAGTCCGGGCAGCTCGGGGGTCTCGGTGGGGAAGTTCTGCAGGATGAACAGGGCCTGGAACAGGGGCGTGTGGCTGGGGTCGCGCCGGGGATGAAGCTGGTCCAAGAGCACCTCGAAGGGGACGTCTTGATGGGCGTAGGCGTCCACGACCACCTGGCGCACCCGCTGCAACAGCTCGCGGAAGGTGGGATCGCCGGACAGATCGGCGCGCAGCACCAGGGTGTTGATGAAGAGGCCGATGATGGGTTCGACCTCGGGGCGGTTGCGGTTGGCGACGACGGTGCCCACGCTGACGTCTTCCTGGCCGCTGTAGCGGGACAACAGCACCTGAAAGGCGGCCAGCAGGGTCATGAACAAGGTGCCCCTTTCCTGGCGGCTCAGCGCTTTGAGCGCCTCCGTCACATCGCGGGAAAGCTGGAAGCCGCGGCGTGTGCCGCGGAAGGTCAGCACCGGCGGGCGAGACCGGTCGGTGGGCAGTTCCAGCACGGGGACGTCGTCCAGTTGCTGCCGCCAATAGGAAAGCTGGCCCGGCAGCGTCTCGCCGCGGCCTGCCTGTGCGTGTACCTGCCTGCCGCGCTGCAGCGCAGGCACGGCGCACGCAGAGCAGGCCGGATGGCCTGTCTGCGGGGCGTCGCCGGCCAGCCACTGGCGCTGCCACAGGGCGAAGTCGGGGTAGTGGATGGAAAGCTCCGGCAGGGGGGAGGGTGCGCCGGCGCGGAATGCTTTGTAGAGGGTGCCCAGTTCCTGGCGGAACACGCCCATGGACCAGCCGTCGGAGACGATGTGGTGCATCACGAAGAGGCAGGCGTGCTCCTCTTCGCCCAGCCGCAGCAGGCTGACGCGCATCAGCGGCCCCTGGGTCAGGTCGAAGGGGCGCCGGGCTTCGGCCTGGCCTTGCCGTCGCACCTCGGCTTCTTGCTCGTCAGGGGGAAGGTGGCTGAGATCCACCAGCGGCAGGGGGATGATCAACTCGGGGGCGATCACCTGCACCAGCTCGCCGTTGCGGGCGGCAAAGGTGGTGCGCAGGGCCTCGTGGCGGCGGACGATCTCGTTCAGGCTGCGGTGCAGAGCGGTCACGTGCAGCGGCCCGCTGATGCGGACGACGCCGGGCATGTTGTAGGCGGGATGGCCCTGTCCCAACTGCTCCAGGAACCACAGCCGCTGCTGGGCGAAGGAGAGGGGGGCGGTGTGCGGGTCGGGCCGTCGGGTGATGGCCTGCGGCCGCGCCGATGCGGCGCGAGCCGTCTGCAGCCGCTGGAGGAGCAGGGCGCGCTTTTGGGGCGAAAGGGCGGCGATGCGTTCGGAGTTCGGAGTTCGGAGTTCGGAGTTCGGGGTTTGTTTGATCTCCACCACCTCAGCTCCCCCTCGGATTACCGATTTTGCATTTTGCCTGATCTCCACCACCTCAGCTCCCCCTCGGATTACCGATTTTGCATTTTGCCTGATCTCCACCACCTCAGCTCCCCCTCGGATTACCGATTTTGCATTTTGCCTGATCTCCATCACCTCTGCTCCCCTGCTCCCCTGCCAACAGCCTGTGGGCCTCGTCATCGGAGAGTTCTTCCAGCTCGGCCAACAGCTGGGCGAGCGTGTCTTCGTCGGCTTGCTCGATCAGGGCTTCCTCTTGGGACGGTGGTTGGGACGGCCTCTCGTAGCCCAGGGATTCGGCGAGCTGCCAGGTGACGTCGCCCAGGAAGTCCACGGTGAGGTTGTCTTTCCAGCGATCCGCGCCGCGGGGGTCTATGCCGCGGTGCTCGTGGAAGCGGACGTCGCCCACCATCCTGGCCAGGGGGTGCAGGGCGTCGGTCATGCGCACCTCCGGGTCCTTCTGCGGCTCCAGCATGTCGGGGTGGAAGTCCAGCCCCAGGAAGCGGCAGATGGTCTCCATGGCCGGCTGAGGCTGGGTCACCAGGTCTTCGTAGCGGAGCCAATGCTGGCGAGGGGCGGGCACGTGCTGCAAGAACTCCAGGATGTTTTGGTGGCTGACCACCCAGACCAGCTCAGCCAGTTCCCTAGCCGAGAAGGGGTGTTCTCCCCTGAGGAACGGTGGATAGAAGACGTGCAACTTGGCCTTCTCAAACGAAGGAATCATACCGTAGGGGTGGCGGATCAGGTAGATGTAGCGAGCGTCTTGGAAGTCGCCTTCGGCGCGTTGCAGCATGGCCAGATCCAGGGCGTAGTTGGGCGTCTTGTCCACGAATAGGCGGTCGCCGAGCCACTCCTGCAGCAGGCCGTAGAACTGCTTGACGGTCAGGTTTTGGCCCACGTGATCTTGCAGTATCTCTCGCGCTTCTGCGACGTTGCACTGCTGCAAGGCCATGATGGCGCGGACGGCGCCGTCGAGCCAGAAGCTGTCCCGCTCGGAAGCGAAGGCGGCGTGTTGGTCGGCCAGGGTGTTGAAGTTCAGGAGCTGAAGCTCCGGCGGCGCGAAGAGGCGCGGATGCCCGCCCAGCATGGCCCGGAGCAGGGTGGAGCCGGAGCGGGGGGCGGACAGGATGAACACAGCGGAGGGGTTCGGGGGCCCGACGGGGCCGAGACCATGGCGGGGCGGCAAGGGCTTGACCAACTGGCGGAGGTGGGCAATCTTTGCTTCGTCAACGCCGGAGTTCAACTCCGGCGCAACCGCCAACAACTCCGGCGCAACCCCCAAAGTGCCCACAACCCCCAAGATTCTGGACACGCCGAGGGGGTAGTTCTTCTGCAGATAGGCGGCCAGCTCGGCGATGGTGGGGGCGTCGAAGATGGCGATCAGGTAGACGTATTCACCCATCGTCTCCTGCAGCCGGTTGATGAAGATGGCCCCCTGGATGGAGTCGCCGCCCAACTGGAAGAAATCATCGTGAACGGAGATGGACTCGACTCCCAGCAGATCCTGCCACATGGCCGTCAGGTGTTGCTCCAGACCGTTGCGAGGCGCGACGTAGGCTCTTTCCAGCTCGGCCGCCTGGCGGTCGGGGGCGGGCAGGGCCAGGCGGTCGACCTTGCCGCTGGGCAGCAGCGTCATCTCCTCCAGGAACAGGTAGGTCGAGGGCAGCATGTATTCGGGCAGCCTGGTGCGCAGGAAGCTGGTCAGCTCGCCTCTGTTGCGCCGGAGTTCAACTCCGGCGAAACCCTGCGACGGCACGACGTAGGCCACCAACCGCTTGGCACCCGGCGTGTCCTCGCGGGCCACGACGACGACGTCCTGCACGGCGGGATGCTGGGCCAGCGCGGCGCGGATCTCGCCCAATTCGATGCGGAAGCCGCGGATCTTGACCTGGTCGTCGGCGCGGCCCAGGAACTCGATCTGGCCGTCGGGCCGATAGCGGGCCAGGTCGCCGGTGCGGTAAAGAAGTGCGGATTGCGGATTGCGGATTGCGGAGCCTGTCTGCGTGCGC
>JACNHM010000187.1 GCA_014383605.1 Chloroflexota bacterium | reverse complement strand
GAAGCGCGAACCGTCTGGCAGCAAGCGGTAGATGACGTGACCGAGGCCTACCAGGCGCTGCGGGAGCGAGGCATCCGCAAAGAAGACGCCCGGTTCCTGTTGCCCAATGCCATGGCCACGCGCATCGTGGTGACGATGAACGGTCGCTCGCTGCGCCATTTCTTCCGCGTGCGGCTGCATCGGTCGGCCCAGTGGGAGATCCGGGCCGTGGCACGGGAGATGCTGCGGTTGGTCTATCCCCTGGCCCCATCCGTTTTCGGCGACTTCTACGAGCGCTACGCGGAGGAGTGAACAGTAAAGAAGAGACCCGGCTCTGCAGCCGGGCCTCTGTGTCCATCCGCAAGCGCACTCCTACACTCCGAACAGTTCCTCCAGCTTCTTGCGCAGTTCTCCAGACAGCTTATTCCCCTTGCCCAGGCCGCGGACGTGGTCCTTGAGCTGTTTGGCCTGCAGCACAGGCACAGCCGGTTCTTCATCAAGGCCCAACTGCACGTTGGGCGACAGGAAAGTGACCACGCCTTGCACGGGCACAGCAGCAGCCTCTTCCTCCGGTAGCCGCTCAGCGATGAAACGTTCTATCTTGGCCACCTGGCCCGCCGCCTCGCGCTGCGGATCCCCCAATCCCTCCTGGGCAAAAATGGTGAGCAGGCGCGTCCACCGGAAGGGCTGACGCCAGCGCCCGTTGCGGTACTCCACGTCGCCCGTCTGATCCTTGGTGACGAAGACGAACAGGCCCGCCGGCCCCAGCAGCACGTAGTCGGCCGGCAGCAGCCAGGCGTAGAAGTGATAGCGTTTATCCAGCCCCTTCAAGCTCGTCGTCAGCACCTCGTCGGGACGGGGGCTGCGGCCCCAGCGGCGCATGTGGTAGGTGCCCACCTGCGAGGCGATGAGGCCGATCAGCAGGCAGCCAAACGCCACCCAGACGTACTGTGGGCCGCGCAGGGTGGCGACCATGCCGATCAGCAGCACGATCAGACCCGCGGTGCTGGCGTAGCGGCCAATCTTCGCCCGCCGCTCGATCAGTCTTTCGTTAAGATGAATGTGCATACCATTCTCTCGCTTTCCAAGTTCGCTCCCGCTGGACGGACACGTCCTGGGTAAGATGGTAGCCGTGTCATCCGTTGATACCGTGACGAGCGACTCTGTATACGTTCCGAACCTGAAACCCTTGAACCTTCGAACCTTCAACCCCCATACTTGCCTACGACCAGGCAAGCGTTTTGTCCGCCCAGGCCGAACGAATTGGACATAGCCACGTTCACCTGCGCCTGGCGGGCCACGTTGGGCACGTAGTCCAGATCGCAGGCCGGGTCAGGGGTCTCGTAGTTGATGGTCGGATGAATGACGTTGTGGTACACGCTGTAGACGCAGGCCAGCGCCTCGATAGCCCCGGCGCCGCCGAAACAATGGCCGATCATGGACTTGGTGGAGCTGATCGCCAGCCGGTGAGCGTGCTCGCCGAAGACCTGCTTGATGGCCATCGTTTCGGTGATATCGTTCAGCTCGGTGGCCGTGCCGTGGGCGTTGATGTAATCCACGTCCGTTGGTTCGATGCCGGCGTCGGCCAGCGCCCAGCGCATGGCTCGCGCCGCCCCTGCCCCCTCCGGGTGCGGGGCCGCGATGTGATGGGCATCGGCCGAGGCCCCTTGGCCGAGCACTTCGGCGTAGATGCGGGCGCCGCGGGCCTGGGCGCGCTCCAGGCTCTCCAACACCAGCACCGCGCAGCCCTCGCCGATGATGAAGCCATCGCGGTCAGCGTCGAAGGGGCGGCTGGCCCGCTCCGGCTCGTCGTTGCGCGTGGAGAGGATGCGCATGGCGCAGAATCCGGCGTAAAAGAGGTCAATGATCAGCGCCTCCACGCCGCCGGTGAGCACCAGGTCGGCAGCACCGCGACGGATCAATTCCATAGCCTCCCCCACCGCCTGAGTGCCTGCGGCGCAGGCCGTGACCACCGTGTTCAACGGGCCTTCGCAGCCGTAGCGCTGGCTCAGGTGAAAGGCGGGCATGTTCGCCAGTCCGCCGATGGCTGTCATGGGATGAATGCGAGTGCTGTTGTGCTTTGCCATGCGGCGGATGCCTTCGTTGTACAGTTCGAGGCCCCCCAGGCCAGTGCCCAGCACCACAGCGGCTCGCTCACCGTCCGTCAGCGGCCAGTTCAGGCCCGCGTCGCTCAACGCCTCCTGAGCGGCGACCACGGTGAACTGCGAACAGCGAGCAGCTATGTACTTGGCCTCCTTGCCGTCCATGGTGTTGCGTGGATCGAACCCCTTGACCTCAGCGGCGATGCGGGAGGGATAGGGGCTGGCATCGAACTGGGTGACAGGGCCCACGCCCGAGCGACCGGCGACGAAGGCCTCCCAGCTTTCCGGCGCCGTCAACCCCACCGGCGTGATGGCTCCCAGCCCGGTGACGACGACGCGGCGGCGAGGCGACAAAGCTTTATTGTCTGGATTACCACGAGAACGTAGCATTAATGAAATCCTCCAAGTCCATCAACCGTACCAGCCGTCCATTGAGGCCGCACACTTCCACAGGGGCTTTCTTGTGCACGTGGACGACGCCATCAACACATGGATCGTCCAACATCTTGTTGAGGCGTGCGGGAGCATACTCGTTGGTGACCACATAGTAGAGCAGATGCTCGCGACGGGTCTGTCTATAGATCCGCTCGTAGGCAGCTTTATAGACGGGGCACTCATTTGAAGCGCTCAATCCAGACGAGTACTCTGCCTCCTCGAAGAGACGAACAGCATCAACAACGGTTTGCTCACGAGACGGCATGATGTCCTCCCTGGGAATGTTCAGGCTTTAACAGCCCGATGACGTATTCTTCATGCATTCGTTGTTCTATCATGGAATCGCCCTTCTTGCCGAATCTGGCGGGCATCATTCGTTTATCCCGGTCGAGAACGCGTCGGGCTACACCGACCACCTCAAAACCCACGCTACTGGCAATATCTGCCAGGCAATCATGGGTTTGGACACGAATACCACGCATTGTTGACGGACCAACAACAACAATAGCTACTGAATCATCGCGCAGCACCCGATACATTTCGGCAATGACAGATTTCATCTCTGCAAGATACTTGCGCAAGATCGCAGCCTTCCTGCTATCCCGTTCTGCCACTTGTCTGACAGTCATCTCCGCTCTACCAGGCAGAGCAACGTATTGAACCTGTCCAACGCGCTCAGAGCCTATATATTGCGCACGCAGCTCCGACAACGCTGGAATCGACTCGCCTAACCACACCAGGGAAAACTTATGCGCGCGCATGTAGTCAATGGCATTGGCATAGGGTGGTGAAGTAACGATGAGATCCACAACGCCAGCAGCTATGGGCATTGACCGTGCATCACCTGCCAACGAGAGGATGTCAGTACCGTTCGTCACTACCTCCGACATACTCCTAAGATTCTTTTGCAGTCTGGCGAGAAACCGCTCTAGAGCATCCTTGGGCTCCTTGGTCTTATCCAAGTGTGGTCGCGTATGTGCCAAATCGCGGGCCATGGAGACACCGCCTGACTTAGTGACGATGATGGACGAGAAAGCCAGTTCCAAGAAGCGGCGGATGGAGGTGTCAGCCACGTTTTGGATCACCAGCACGAGCGCCGTTAGTTCTCGTTGTGTCTTCGGCAGAAACCAGTAATCAACAAATGCCTTTGTGCGCTCATCGAATCCCTCGAGATACTGCTCAATGGCATTTCCATCCGACATCAAGGCATGCGCTTGCGAAAGAACTTTGAAGCCTACATTGCGCATATCGTCTATGACCAAGGGTGTCGTTTTGACGCGGCTCAACCGTATGGCAAGAGGGTCAATGTCCAAGCCCAGTCCTCGGCGTCCTTCGAGTAGCGCTTCGACAATGGCGGTGCCTGAACCCATCATGGGATCAAGAACAAGATCACCTGGCTTGGTGAGGCCGCGAATGAACACACGAGGTAATTGAGGTGGGAACTTCGCCGCAAATGCATGCAAACTGTGTGAAGCATAACCACTGTCTCGACCATGAAAATCCAGTTCCCCTTCTAGCAATATCGCCAGCTTTTCGCGCACAGTCAACTCCTGCTGGATACGCACCAGAATGTCAGGGGGGGGCTTAAGTGTGGTATCAAAGGCAAACAAGCGAAGTTGCTCCCTCAATGCCTCCCGAGATGCCTCCCCAACCGGATACATCGGCATGATCACTTTCCTTTCAATCTACTCAATCTACCGCTCGCCTATTCTCATGTGCTGACGATGACCAAGCGTTCAGGCGTTAAACACATCGCGGTCCAACTCCTCAGCGGTGAAGTGGAAAGGAGAGACTCGATAGTATCCCAGAGCTAGCAGAAACTCCGCTCGCGATACACCTGCTAACTGGGCAGCCCGCCCAGAGGAGAGCTTCCCTAACTCAAAGAGCTTAACTGCGGCGAGCATCTTCAATTCTTGAGTGAACTTCTCCGCACTTGCCTTCAGCGAAATCAAGACTTCATCAGGATATTCCAGAGTGACGGCCCTCAGGCTGGTCATGTCTACCTCCGCGTAGCCCATACAGATGGACTATGTCAGCCAACGATCTCCAAGGAACAAGCAACCTCTCGCCGAATCCAGACAACGCCGATCAGCCGGTGACATTGTAGCACAGATTGGGCCAAAGCCCAACTGGCGGAGGACTACCCTTGTCCCTACTCCGACTCCAGGTTGTAGGTCAAGCTGGTGATGAGCCAATGGCCCTCGCGTCGGGCAAAGGTCCAGCGATCGCCGCCTGGAGCTACCTCCGAGCCAATGCACGTAGTGGACAGGGCCTCAGCCGTATCATCTCCGATGGTCAATTGCACATCGGCTGCGCCGGCAGCGGACGGATTGCCGGGGAAGACCAGCGTCACGTAGCGTTGGCGGATGGCATCGCGGCCCCGCCAGGCCAGATCATCGCCGCTGTCATCGGGCGTGTGACGGGCATCCATCACCACCCCGTCCGGGGCCCAGATCTCCATCAGCCGCTCGATGTCCTGCTGCACCACACCCTCACCCTCAGCGGCCAGAAGCTGCAGAAGGGCCTCTTCGTCCGTGGCCGGCACGGGTGTCGGCGTGCGGATCGGTGTGGGCACTGCCGCCGTTGGTGGTAGCGGTGATCCGCCACAAGCGGACAGCAGCAGCACGATTCCGAGTAAACACAACCAGCGTGTCATGGGCAGTTCTCCATAATCAACGTTTCCTGCTTTCCCATCATTTTACCACAGAAGCCCGCAAAGTCGAAGTCCCACTTCTGGCCCACGCGCAACCACGTGCAATGCACCTCGGAGGTGCGTTGCACGTGATGTGAGAACAGCGCCTTGACCAAAACGTCTAATCGAGGTAAAATAGGACAAAATCCAAACCTCAAACTCCAAACTTCAAACCCTGGTTTCTGCTTTGAAGTTTGATGTTTGAGGTTCAAGCCGGAGGCGTTCTATGTCCAAGAAACTGGTGCTCATTGACGGCCACAGCCTGGCCTATCGGGCCTTCCACGCCCTGCCTGACACGCTGGCCACGAGCCAGGGCGAGCTGACCAACGCCGTCTACGGCTTCACCTCCATGCTGCTCAACGTGCTGCGGGACGAAAAGCCCGACTACATCGCCGTGGCCTTCGACGTGGGCCGCACCTTCCGCCACGAGCAGTACCCGCAGTACAAAGCGCATCGGGCGGCCATGCCCGACGAACTGCGCACGCAGATGGCCCGCATTCGTCAGGTGGTGGAAGCGTTCAACATCCCCATCTTCGAGGTGGAAGGCTACGAGGCCGACGACGTGCTGGGCACCCTCAGCCGGCAGGCCGCGCAGCGCGGCGTGGAGACCCTGCTGGTCACCGGCGACACCGACGCCTTCCAGCTCGTTGACCCACACACCCGCGTGCTCACCTCCCGCCGCAGCTTCAGCGATACGGTCATCTACGACGAAGCGGGAATCGAGGCCCGCTACGGCCTGCGGCCGCGGCAGCTCATTGATTACAAGGCCCTCACCGGCGACAAGTCCGACAACATCCCCGGTGTGCGCGGCGTGGGAGACAAGACGGCCACGCAACTGCTGCAGAGCTACGGCAGCGTCGAAGAGGTCTACGAGCACCTGGGCGAGATCACGGGCCGGGCCCGCAGCGCACTGGCGGGGAACGAGGCGCAAGCCCTGCTGTCCAAACAATTGGTGGCCATCGTCAGAGACATGGACATTGCCCTCGACCTGGAGAAGTGCCGCGTGGGCGATTTCGACCGCCAGCAGGTGGTGGAGTTCTTCCGTGAGATGGAATTCCGCAGCCTGCTGGAGCGAGTGGCCCCTCCGACAGTCCCTGCAGAAGGACAGCAGCTCGCGCTCTTCGCCGAAACGGAGGAAGTGCAGGCGGCGCCCATATCCAGTACTCAATACCAAACCATCACCACCGAAGCCGACCTGGATGAATTGCTGCGCACGCTGCGCGCTACCGGCCGGGTCGCTTTCGACGTAGAGACGACCAGCACCAACCCCATGCTCGCCGACCTGGTGGGGTTGGCTCTGGCCTGGGGCGCAGGGCAGGCCGCCTACATCCCCGTGGGCCACGTGATGACGGAGCAACTGCCGCTGGAAATGGCACTGGCGCGGCTCAGGCCGCTGCTGGAGGATGCATCCATCCCCAAGGCCGCGCACAACGGCGAGTACGACCTGACCGTGCTGGCCCGCTACGGCGTCGCGGTGCAGGGAGAGTTGTTCGACACCATGATCGCCGAATGGCTGCTGGACCCCGCCAGCCGCAGCCTGGGGCTCAAGAACCTGGCCTTCGCCCGCCTGGGCGCGGAGATGACGCCCATCAGCGAGCTGATTGGCACGGGCAGCAAGCAGATCACCATGGCCCAGGTGCCTTCGAGCAAGGCCGCCCCCTACGCCGCTGCCGACGTGGACATGACCTGGCAGCTGGTGGGATTGCTGCGTCCGGAACTGGAAAGCAAGGGGCTGCTCGACCTCTTCCAGGAGGTGGAGATGCCGCTGGTGCCGGTGCTGGTGGCCATGCAGCAGGCCGGCGTGGCGCTGGACGTAGGCTACCTGCAAGAGATGTCTAAGATGCTGGCGGGCCGGCTGATCGAGCTGGAGCGTGAGATACACGACCTGGCCGGCTATCCCTTCAACATCAACTCCACGCAGCAGCTTTCCGATGCCCTCTTCAGCCAATTGCAACTGCCCCGCCAGGGGGTGCCGAAGACGAAATCGGGGCACTATTCCACGGCGGCCAGCGTGCTGCAGGGCCTGCAGGGTCGGCATCCGGTCATTGATTTCATCCTGGAGCAGCGGGAGCTTTCCAAGCTGAAGTCCACCTACGTGGACGCGCTGGTGGAGCTGGTCAACCCCCGCACGGGGCGGGTGCACACCTCGTACAACCAGACGGGGACGGTCACCGGGCGCATCTCGTCGTCGAACCCCAACCTGCAGAACATCCCCATCCGCACGGAGCTGGGGCGGCAGATCCGGCGGGGGTTCGTGGCCCAGCCCGGATGGAAGCTCCTGGCCGCCGACTATTCGCAGGTGGAGCTGCGGGTCATGGCCCACATCTCGCAGGACCCGGGGCTGCTGGCCGCCTTCCGCCGCGGCGAGGATATTCACGCCAGCACCGCCGCCGCCGTGCTCGGCGTGGCCCTGGATCAGGTGACGTCCGACATGCGCCGCATAGCCAAGGGGGTCAACTTCGGCATCATGTACGGGCAGGGTCCCTACGGGCTGGCGCAGCAGACGGGCATGTCCCAGGACGAGGCGACGCAGTTCATCCGCACCTACTTCACCACCTATCCCCAGGTAAAGGAGTATCTGGATCGCACGCGGGTGCAGGCACGGGAGCAAGGCTACGTGGAAACACTGCTGGGGCGGCGGCGCTACTTCCCGGAGCTCGGCGTAGGCAGCAAGGCCCACAACAACGTGCGCCAGGCCGCCGAGCGGGCGGCCATCAACATGCCCACTCAAGGCACCGCCGCCGACATCCTCAAAATCGCCATGATCCGGCTGCACCAGGCGCTGCGGGAGCGAGGCTTGCGCAGCCGCATGATCCTGCAGGTGCACGACGAGCTGGTGCTGGAGGTGCCGGACGAGGAACTGCCCACCGTCGCCCCGCTGGCCAGACAGATCATGGAGGGCGCCTTCGATCTGGACGCGCCGCTGAAGGTGGATTTGAAGGCGGGGGAGAACTGGCTGGAGATGGGATCCTGTTAGCTGAGCGATCCATTCTCTCACCACCTGAAACAAGACGCGATGCGCTGGGAAGGCTTGTTGATCGAGAAGCAGCATTGGCTGGAACTCCTGAGGGATGCCCAGGGGCTGTCCTGACTGGCATTGCCATTCTTGTATGCAAACTTTATA
>JACNHM010000510.1 GCA_014383605.1 Chloroflexota bacterium | reverse complement strand
CATGGTGGAGTGGCCGTGGTCATTGCTCGCGGTCAGTGCCCGCGGTGGTCATAGGCCGGATGAGTGCCGGTCGAATGGATAACGCGTGACCAATTGGATTTGACATTTTGACCCTGATGTGGTACACTCTACCACAAATCAAACACTGCCAAAGACTGGGAACAGGACTAGTAAGCCTTCAGGCGAGGCTCAGAGAGTCGGGGTAAGGTGGGAGCCCGACGCCAGCGCGAAGGCCGAATGGACCTGGGAGTTGCAGGCTGAACGGGGTAGTCCCCAAGTAAGCCGAGCCGGAGTCGCCACCGTTATCAGGGCCGAGGGTATCGGACGACATCGCTGCTGTCCCGTACCTGCAATGAGTGAGGCTGGCTCACGATCTATCCGCTGTCATGGCGGATTTTTTGTTTCTGGGAGTCGGCCTAAGAAGGGTGGCACCACGGGAGAATCCTCTCGTCCCTTAAGGGATGAAAGGATTTTTGCATTTGGGAGGGATAATCACGAAAGGGAATAATGAGAAAAGCTATGTACCATCCAACTTTAGAGGAAGCCAAGAAACTCAGCTCCAAGGGCAACTTACTCCCCATCTACCGCGAACTGCCGGCTGATTTGGAGACGCCTGCCTCTGTGTATATCAAGCTTCGCGGAGGGGGGCCTTCTTTTCTCCTGGAGAGCGTGGAAAAGGCGGAGCGGGTAGGCCGCTACTCCTTCGTCGGCATTGACCCCACGGCCACCATCATCATCCGAGGCGACCAGGCGCTGATCACCAGCCAGGAGGGCGTGCAGATGGAGCCGCTTCAGGGGCGAGACCCCCTCCACCTGGTCAAGGAGATGCTGCACCACCATCGGCCTATCAGCGTTCCCGCCCTGCCCCGCTTCCACGGCGGGGCCGTGGGCTACCTGTCCTACGATGTGGTGCGCTTCTTCGAGCCGAAACTGCAGGCCGAAGCGTCAGCCACAGTCCCACCTCCGACCGGCTTCGAGTTGCCCGAGGCCATATTCCTCCTGACTGACACCCTGGTGGTCTTCGACCACGTCAGGCACCGGCTGTTGGTGATATCCAATGCCCATCTCGATGGCGATGTGGCTCATGCTTACGAGGGCGCGGTAGCCCGCATCGAGGCCCTGGTGGAACGGCTCCATCGGCCGCTGCCCTCCTTTCGCAGCCAGAGCAGCCAGAAGCGCAGTGAACTGGCCTCCAACTTCAGCCAGGCCGATTACGAGGCTGCGGTGGAACGGGCCAAGGAATACATCGCTGCCGGCGACATCTTCCAGGTGGTCGTGTCCCAACGATGGCAGCGCTGGACCGGCGCTGAGCCCTTCGCCATTTATCGCGTTCTGCGGATGCTCAATCCATCGCCCTACATGTTCTATCTAGACCTGCCCGACGACTTGCACATCATTGGCTCCTCGCCGGAGATGCTGGTGCGATTGGAGGGGGCCAGGGCCGAGGTGCGGCCCCTGGCAGGCACCCGACCGCGAGGCAGCACCCCTGAGGAGGATGAGGCTCTGGCGGAGGAACTTCTGGCCGACCCCAAAGAGCGGGCCGAGCACGTCATGCTGGTGGACCTGGGCCGCAACGACCTGGGGCGGGTCTGCCGCTACGGCACGGTGCAGGTGCCTCTCCTGATGGGCATTGAGCGCTACTCCCACGTGATGCACATCGTCTCCGAAGTGGTGGGCGAGTTGGACCCCGCCCACGATGCCTTCGATCTGCTGCGCGCCACCTTTCCTGCCGGCACTGTCTCCGGCGCGCCCAAGGTGCGGGCTATGGAGATCATTAACGAACTGGAAGGGACGAGGAGAGGGCCCTACGCCGGGGCGGTGGGCTATTTTGGCTACTCAGGCGACATGGATACCTGCATCACCATTCGCACCATCGTCGTGAAGAACCAGACAGCTTATGTGCAGGCCGGCGCGGGAATTGTCGCCGACTCCAACCCCGCGCGGGAGCACAAAGAGACACTGCACAAAACCCGTGCCCTGGCCGAAGCCATAGAACAAGCTGAGCAGGGTCTCTAGATGGCAACCACCTTGCTGCAGAGGGGCGTCCTCGCCCCGACTTGGTGGTCAGACTGCCCTCGGGCGGGGCGAGACGCCCCTTAATAGCAGTTTTGACCTAGAATTAGGAGGACGAAAATGATCGTGGTGATTGATAACTACGATTCGTTTACCTATAACCTGGTTCAGTATCTGGGCGAACTGGGGGCGGAGCTACGAGTCTTCCGCAACGATCAGGTGACAGTGGAGGAGATCGAAGCGTTGCATCCTACACGCATCGTCATCTCGCCGGGGCCAGGCACGCCCGAAGACGGCGGCATCTCCAATGACGTGATCCGACACTTCCATCAAACGGTACCGATCCTGGGGGTGTGCCTGGGCCATCAGTGCATCGGCCACGTCTTCGGCGGGCAGGTGGTACGGGCGCCGCGTCTGATGCATGGCAAGACCTCACTCATCCATCACGGCGACCACCCCATTTTCGAAGGAGTGCCCAATCAGTTCCGGGCTACCCGCTACCACTCCCTCATCGTGGAGGAGCCGCTGCCCGAGGTGCTGATGCCCATCGCCTGGACTGAGGAGAGGGAGTTGATGGGCCTCTGCCATCGGAACCACCCGGTGATCGGCCTTCAGTTCCACCCTGAGTCCATTTTGACGGGAGAGGGGAAAAGAATCCTGCGGAATTTCCTGGAGATGTCTTCTTCTCCCGGGCCGCCGAGATCATCAGTTAGCAGAGGGGCGGCGGAGGGATCGAGCTTTGAGGAGGCAAAGATGGATATCAAAGAGGCGATCGGCAAGGTCATGTTAGGAGAGCACCTGTTGGGGGAAGAGGCTGAGGCGGTCATGGGCCAGATCATGGCCGGGGAGACGACGCCGGCTCAGATCGGCGCCTTTCTGACCGCGCTGCGCCTCAAGGGGGAGACGGTGGAAGAGATCACCGGCTGTGCCCGAGCTATGCGCCGCAGCGCTATCCCTGTGCGGCCTCGGCGACAGGATCTGGTGGACACCTGTGGCACAGGAGGCGATAAGACTGGTACCTTTAACATCTCCACCACAGCGGCCTTCGTCGTGGCCGGAGCTGGTCTCGCTGTGGCCAAGCACGGCAACCGCTCAGTCTCCAGCCACTGCGGCAGCGCTGATCTCCTGGAGGCGTTGGGGGTCAACCTGGAGCTCGCCCCCGATCAGGTGGCCGATTGCATAGACGAGGTGGGCATCGGCTTCCTCTTCGCCCCTCGGTTCCACCCGGCCATGAAGCATGCCATCGGGCCCCGCCGGGAGATGGGCGTGCGCACCATCTTCAATATCCTTGGCCCCCTCACCAACCCGGCCGGAGCCACACGGCAGATCATGGGCGTCTACGATCCCAGCCTCACCAGTCCCCTGGCCCAGGTGCTGGGCAGGCTGGGGGGACAGGTGGCCTTCGTGGTGCATGGCGCCGACGGGCTGGATGAGCTCTCCACCACGGGGATCAACCGCGTGAGTCATCTCCGAGACGGTTGGGTGAAGGACTTCTCCCTGGATCCGGCCGAACTTGGGCTTCCTGGGGCGCGACTGAAGGATCTTCGGGGCGGGACGGCCGAGGAGAACGCTCAGATCACCCAGGCGATCCTGGCGGGTGAGCGGGGGCCGCGCCGAGATGTGGTGCTTCTCAACGCCGCCGCGGCTCTGGTGGCCGGCGGCATGGCCAGGGATTTCAAAGAAGGATTGCAGCAGGCGGCCGAGGCCATTGATTCGGGGAGCGCGCGGGAAAAGCTGGAGGGCCTGGTGGCCTTCAGCCAGGCCTGTGCTGCGGCCTGCTAAGTGGAAGAGACATGCTTCTGGAGTCCATCGTCGCTCACAAACGGAAAGAACTGGCGATGTGGAAGACGGCCGTGCCGCAGGCGCGCCTCGAGGAGGCGGCTATCCAGCAGGCGCCACCCCTCGACTTCGCTGCCGCGCTGCGCCAGTCAGGGATCAGCCTCATCGCCGAGATAAAGCGGGCCTCGCCCTCCAGAGGCCTCCTCCGCCCTGAGCTTGACCCAGGTCAGTTGGCCGTGACCTACGTTGAGGGTGGCGCGGCAGCCATCTCCGTCCTCACCGACGGGCGATTCTTTCAGGGGAGCCTGTCGGACCTGACGGCAGTCAAGGCTGCCCTCCGTCTAGCAGGAAGGGAGGTGCCAGTCCTGCGCAAGGATTTCATCCTCGACGTCTACCAGGTCTACCAGGCCAGGGCCTACGGGGCAGACGCGGTGCTGCTCATCGCCGCCATCCTGAGAGCGGAGGACCTGGCCGAGCTCCTGGCCCTGGTCCGGGAGCTCGGCATGGAGGTCCTGGTCGAAGTTCACTGTGAGGAAGAGTTGGCCCGCGTGCTTCCCCTCGGTCTCTCCATCATCGGCGTCAACAATCGGGATTTGCAGGACTTTAGCGTGGATCTGGCCACTACCCTTCGCTTGCAGCCACACATCCCCCGCTCCATCATCCTCGTCAGCGAAAGCGGCATCCACGGCCGCGCCGACGTGGAGCGACTGGCGAGGGCCGGTGTGGACGCCATTCTGGTGGGCGAGGCTCTGGTGACGGCGGAGGATGTAGTCGGCAAGATCAGGGAACTGAGCGGGGTGGGTGCGCCATGACCAGGGTGAAAATCTGTGGCATAACCAACCTGGAGGATGCCCTCTTCGTCGCTGAGGCCGGGGCCGATGCATTGGGTTTCATCTTCTATGCCAAAAGCCCTCGCCACATCACGCCAGACCGGGCGCGGGAGATCATTCTTCGCTTGCCACCCTTCGTGGCTAAAGTGGGCGTCTTCGTCAACGCCCCCCCTCTTTCCCCCCCAAAGTTGGGGGGAATGAAAGGGGGGGCAGTGAGGGAGCTCATGGCTTATTGCCACCTGGATTATGCTCAGTTGCACGGGGACGAGCCGCCGGAGCAGGTGGCCGCCCTCGCTCCACGGGCCATCAAGGCGGTGCGAGTGCGCTCGGCGTCGGATGTGGAGCGGCTGAGCGCTTACCAGGCGGCTGCTTACCTCCTCGACGCCTATCACCCCACGAAACCGGGGGGCACGGGAGAAACCTGGGACTGGGAGTTGGCCGCGGCGGCCAAGCGGTATGGCCCGGTCATCCTGGCTGGGGGCTTGACGCCTCAAAACGTGGCTGCAGCCATCAGGCGGGTGCATCCCTACGCCGTGGACGTCTCGAGCGGCGTCGAAGCGGCGCCTGGCATCAAGGATCGCCATAAGGTGCGGCGCTTCATCATGGCAGCGAAAGGAGCTTAGACTGTGTCAAGTGATAGGAAGGGAGAAACGACTGTTCCCGATGAAGGCGGTCATTTCGGTCCCTACGGGGGGAAGTTCGTACCTGAGACGCTGATGTCTGCTCTGGATAAGCTGGAGGCCGCCTATCGGGAGGCGCAGGCTGATGCCGCCTTTCAGGAGGAGCTGGAGGGGCTGCTCCGGGACTACGCCGGACGGCCCACACCCCTCTACCTCGCCGAGCGGCTCACGGCCCACTGCGGCGGGGCCAGGTTGTATCTCAAACGGGAGGACCTGGCCCACACCGGGGCGCACAAGATCAACAATACCCTGGGCCAGGGATTGCTGGCCCGGCGCATGGGCAAGCACCGCCTCATCGCCGAGACGGGGGCTGGCCAGCACGGGGTAGCCACCGCCACGGTGGCGGCGCTGCTGGGTATGGAGTGCGTGATCTACATGGGCACCGAGGACATGCGCCGCCAGGCGTCTAACGTGGACCGTATGCGTTTGCTGGGGGCCGAGGTACGCCCCGTGGACGCTGGCAGCCAAACCCTGAAGGACGCCATCAACGAGGCCATCCGCGACTGGGTGACCAACGTGCGAGATACCCACTACCTGCTGGGCTCAGTGCTGGGGCCGCATCCTTACCCTCTGATGGTGCGCGACTTCCAGGCGGTCATCGGGCGCGAGGCGCGCCAGCAGATTCTGGAAGCTGAGGGACGGCTGCCCGATCTGCTCATCGCCTGTGTGGGTGGGGGCTCCAACGCCATGGGCCTCTTCCACGCCTTCCGAGATGATCCGGTGCGGCTGATGGGGGTAGAGGCGGGTGGGCTGGGCATTGGGACGGGAAAGCACGCCGCTCGCTTCGCCGACCCCCGTCTGGGACGTATCGGCGTGTTGCACGGCACCAAATCCTATGTGCTGCAGGACGATGACGGCCAGATCCTGGCCACCCACTCCATCTCCGCCGGCCTCGACTACCCCGCTGTGGGGCCGGAGCATAGTTGGCTGCGCGACCAGGGCCGGGCCAGCTACACTTACGCCACCGACGAGGAGGCGCTGGAGGCCTTCCGGCTGCTGTGCCGACTGGAGGGAATCATCCCCGCCCTGGAGTCGGCCCATGCCCTGGCCGAGGCGATCAAGCGCGCGCCTGAGATGGATGCTAGTCAAGTAATCATAGTCAACCTATCCGGGCGGGGAGACAAGGACTTGGACAATGTCAAATCCTCAGAATAAAACCGGCACAACCCACATTGCGGAAGCCTTTGCGAGGGCCAGGGCTGAAGGGCGAGCGGCACTGATGCCCTACCTGACGTTAGGGTACCCCACACCGCATCTGAGCTTGGAGCTGGTGGAAGCCATCGTGGCCGGCGGGGCTGACCTAGTGGAGCTAGGTATCCCCTTCTCCGACCCCCTGGCCGACGGGCCCACCATCCAGCGGGCCACCTACCTGGCGCTCCAGCAGGGCATGACGGTGGCTCGCTGTCTGGAGATGGCCGCGGAGTTGAGGGCCCGCGGTGTGCAAGTGCCGCTGCTCTTCATGGGCTACCTCAACCCCATCCTGGCCTACGGAGTCGAGGCTTTCGTCCGAGCCTCTGCCCAGGTCGGAGTGGATGGCCTGATTGTGCCCAATCTCCCTCCCGAGGAGGCGGATGAGGTCGAGGAGGCATGTCGCAATAGTGGGCTGGCGTTGGTCTATCTTCTGGCGCCCACCTCCACTGATGAGCGGATCGCGCTGGTCTCCCGGCAGGCCACGGGCTTCATCTATCTGGTATCGGTCACCGGTGTGACGGGGGCGCGGAATCGGCTGCCGCCAGGGCTGGCCGGCTTCGTGAGCCGGGTGCGAGCAGTGACGGAGATGCCCCTGGCTGTTGGCTTCGGCATCTCTACTCCAGTTCAAGCCCGCCAGGTAGGTGAACTGGCCGATGGGGTAGTGGTGGGCAGCGCCATCGTCCGCCTGGCGGAGGATGAGTCGGCACGAAAAGTGGAGGACTTTGTGCGCAGTCTGCGACGTGGCTTGGAGGGGAGATGAGTGGAAAAGGGCGTATCCTGACAGGCCATCGGCCCACGGGCCGAAGACATCTGGGGCACCTGGTGGGCACTTTGAACAACTGGGCGAGGCTACAAGACGATTACGAATGTCTTTTCCTGATAGCCGACTTGCACGTTTTGACCACCGACCACACTCATCCCGAGCGCATTCAGAGCAACATCGCCGAGGTGCTGTTGGACTGGCTGGCGGCTGGCCTCGATCCGGAAAGGAGCATGTTCGTCCTTCAATCGGCGGTCAAGGAGCACGCCGAACTGGCTTTGTTCTTCTCGATGCTGGTCACGGTGAGCCGCCTGGAGCGCAACCCCACTTACAAGGAGCAGGTGAAGGAATTGGGGCTCAATCCCTCATTGGGCCTCCTGGCCTATCCCGTGTTGCAAGCTGCGGATATCCTGGTCTACAAAGCGGATACCGTGCCCGTTGGCGAGGATCAGATGCCCCACATCGAGATCACCCGTGAAGTGGCTCGTCGTTTCAATGCCACCTACGGGGAGACCTTTCCTGAACCCCAGGGGCTCCTCAGCCAAGCGCCTCGACTGCCAGGCACAGACAACCGCACCATGCACACCAGCTACGGCAACGCCATCTATCTCTCCGACGATCCCCAGACGGTCGAGGAGAAGGTCATGAGCATGTACACCGACCCCACCCGCATCCACGCCACTGATCCCGGTCACGTGGAGGGCAATCCTGTCTTCGCCTACCACGACATCTTCAACGAGGATCGGGAAGAGGTAGAAGAGCTCAGGACACGCTACCAGGCTGGCCGGGTTGGCGATGTCGAGGTCAAGAGGAGATTGGTCAGGGCCTTGAATCGCTACCTGACCCCCTTACGGGAGAAGCGCCGCGAGTTCGCCGCCCGGCCCGATTACGTGCGTGATGTCCTGCATGAAGGCACGGCTCGCGCCAGGCCCCTTGCCCAGGCCACCGTGGCCGAAGTCAAAAAGAAGATGGGATTAGCGTGATGCGTGGTGCATGCCTAAACGGAGGAGGATTATGGCTGAAACCGGCTTCTTGAAGCGTCGAAGACGAGCTGAAAGAGCCATTCATTCCTTAAAAACTGTAACATCGTGCAACCTAAAATACAAAGGAGGAAACTCAAAATGAAAGAGACCAAGATTCTTCTCAGCGAGA
>JACNHM010000150.1 GCA_014383605.1 Chloroflexota bacterium | reverse complement strand
AAGTAGCCGATGCAGACGTAGGGCGTGGCCGGAGATAGCAGAATCAACCCTTCGCGGCCCAGACGGGGGAGGGCATGGTAAAGAAGTTGGGAATCTTGCCACGAAACGGTGTTGAGACGGTAGAGTTTCAAGGAAGGACCTCCTGAATTGAGAGTTATTGCCACGTCAATGAGCAGACAGGTAGACAGGTGGGCTACGTGGAGCGACATGCGAATGTGCAGTTAGTTCGCATTCGTGGAAGGAGGGCGCGTCGCCAGACAGACGTATCCTCTGACGTCTATGATCCTGTCATGCCTCGATCACCTTGGCCACCAGTTCCACGATGTCCATACTCCGGATGCGAATCTTCTCGCGGCGCGCCGCCCCGGCCAGCGTGCGCACGCACTGCTGGCAGGCGGAAAGGATGACCTTGGCTTCCGTGGCCTGCGCCTGCTCCAGCCGGCGGCGCGCCACGCTGGCCGAAAGGTCACTGTCGGCCATCTCCACGTCGCCGCCGCCGCCGCAACAGAGCGAATACTCCCGCGTCTCCTTCATCTCGGCGAACTCAACGTCGGGAATGGCGCCGATGATCTGGCGCGGCGCGTCGTAGATGCCACTGCTGCGGCCCAGGTCGCAGGGGTCGTGATAGGTGACCGGCTGGCCGAAGCTGCCCAGCCTGATGCGCCCATCAGTGATCACGTCGCGCAGGAACTCCGTGCTGTGCAGCACCTGGAAGCCCAGCGGCTCGCCGATGAGGCGCGGGTAGTCGCTGTGCCAGGTGTGATAGCAGGAGGGACAGGAGGCCACCAGCGTCTTGGCCCCCGTCTTGCGCACGGCCTCGACGTTGTGCTGCACCAGCGCCCGTGCGCTGTCGCCCATGCCGGCGACGATCAGCGGGAAGCCGCAGCATTGCTCCGCTTCGCCCATGGTGAGGAAGTCCACCTTGGCCTTGTCCAGGATCTCCACGAAGCTCTGCGGAATGCTGTAGCTCTGCGGGTAGAACGAGGACACGCAGCCGACGAAGTACACCACCTCCGCTTGCTCCTTGCCCTTCACCCCTTCGGGGATGGTAGGCAGGTTCTCGCTCCAGATGAGGCGGTCTTCGTTGGCATCGCCGGAGATGTTGTAGGAGCCGGAGATGGCGTCCCGCATGGTGTTCATGATCTCGGGATGGTACTCCATGTCCACCAACTGCTCGCGCATGGCGATCCACAGAGAGCGGGTGTCTATGTTGACCGGGCAGACGACAGCACAGCGCCCGCAGAGGGTGCAGTCATAGGTGCCTGCGGAGAACATCTGGAGCGTCTCCTCAGTAGCGCGCTGGTAACCGAACAGACGGCCCAACGGCCCTAGCGCCTGCGCTCTCAGAAAGGAACGCGTGCGCTCGATCTTGCGCAGCGGGGTGATCTCGTCCAGTTCCTGCTTCTCTGTGAAAGTGGGGCACCATTTGACGCACTCGCCGCAGCGGGTGCAGGCATCCAACTCTAACAACTGTCGGAAACTGAACCGGGTTGCTTCAACCGTCTTGGGCATCTACGTTACCCTCGCTTTAAGGGCTGAATTGAAGGCCGCCACAATGGGGGCGATCAGGATGTGGATAAACTTGCCGAACGGCAGGTAGGCGACCAGCGCAGCCACCAGGCCGGCGTGGATGTACCACAACCAACCATAGATCACTCCCCAGTTGGCCGGGATCAGCCCCAGCGCCAGAGAGAGGAGATAGCCAGCGGAGGAAAAGACGGCCAGACCAGGCCGGAGATTCGTGGTCAAGATGCGTGCGCCTTCTACGACAAAGCCCATCAAGAAGATAGCGCCTATCAAGGCAATGGCAACGGTGTCCTGCCCTCCGGTGATGAGTTGCTTGTCCTTGACGACGTAGCGCCGGACGATGGCCAGGACTGCGCCCAGGATGACTAGCAACCCCAGGCCGTCATAGATGAGGGCGATGACGGGCGAGTTCTTGTTGACCAGGGTCTGAGTGAGCGGAGCGGTGGGCGCCAGCAGCGCCATGAGCCAGGTAAAGACGCCCAGCGCCATGCGGGCCGCCATCCCCAGGAACATACAAGCGTGCGTCAGCCAGCGGAGCTTGCTTTTGCGGAACAGTTTCCTGTGCAGCACCCCGTCCACGATGAACGACCAGATGAGGACGAAAAGGCGCGGCGTAGTGATGAGGTCAAGGATGGCGACGAAGATGCGCCAGATGCGCGTCGGGAGGGACAGGCCCTGCTGCCCACCGACCGATCCTCGCAACCAGATGGAGGCGACCATCAACATGCCCAGGCCAAAGATGCCAATCCCGGCCCAGGATAGGCCGTCCTGGACGACGGGCGAACCATCATGGCAGGCCAGGCAGAGGAGACTGCGCGGCGGCAGTTCCGCCGCTGGTGCGGCGACCGTGTTATCCGAGACGTGACAACGCTGGCAATCCACTTCCTTGCCGATCACCGCCAGTTCCGGGTTATCTGGAGGAACGCCCTCCTCCGTCTCGGGGAGGACGACCTGGACGCGGTTGGTGACCGGGTTGCGCTCAACGGTGGCGACCTGCAGGTGGCAGGCAGAACAGTCCACCCACGCGTGCGGGTCCCCTTCGGCGATATGCCCGACGAGGCTGTACCGCTCGTCGGGCTTGTCCGACGTCCAGTGGCCCTCCCGCTCGTGGTGGCAGGACATACAGTCCTCGTTCCGCGAGTGAATTCGCTCCGAATCGTGCGGGTAATTGCCGGCCGCCTGGTGACAATCCACACAGTCTACCCAATTCTCCGGGCCGTTGTGGATCGTCTCCGCGGCAGCGCTTTCCAGGTGGCAGACGCCACAGGAGACCGGTGGCATCCCCTCGTAGTAGCGGGCCGCCATGGGATGACAGCTCACGCAGGTGTTGCTTTCGTAGATGGTGTGATCGTAGTCGGAGTCGGCCAGGTTGGGGATTTCAATGTCCTTGCCGTCCCACCGGTCGTGACAGCCGCGGCAGTCCTCCCACCCGGCGACGGGGTGCGAGATGTTAGTAGCCTCCAGCATCCCGGTGGTGCCGTGGCACACGCGGCAGTCGGCGTTCTCGTGCTGGGCGTGGTCGGCGGCCAGCAACGGAGCGCCCTCTTCGCCCGTGCGGTGGCAAACCACGCAATCCTCATAGGATATGCCACCCTCTTCCTGGGGATGTGGCACCGGAGGCTGGGCAAAGACAATAAACAATGAACAATGAACAATGAACAATGAGCACAAGATCAATGACCAAAAGCGGCTCAACACGGGGATGATGCGGGCGTGTATAGGTTGGTAGATTGGTAGATTGGTAGATTGGTAGATTGGTTTCATCCGTCCAGTTGTCCTCTCAGGTTGAAGCTGGTAGATTGGTTCATCGGTACACTGGTAGATTGGGAGATAACCACTTTACCAGTTCCCCAATTCGCCAGCTTCCCAATCTGCCAATTCTTCCTCGATCTCCCAAATCGAGACGATGGGGAAGAATTTGGTGAACAGTACATAGAGCAGGATGATGCCCGCAGCGCTAGCGGCCATGATGGCCCACTCGACCCAGGTGGGCGCGTAGTGCCCCACGCCGATGGGCATACGCGGACGGGTGAGCGTGGGCACGATGATCATCAAGCGCTCCAGCCACATGCCGACGTTGACCGAGATACCGGCGATGACCGTCCCGGCAATCGTGCGGAGGCGGCGGGAGGTGAGGATGATGAACGGGATGACGAAGCAAAAGATCACCTGCGCCCAAAAGTAGGGGGCGAACTCGCCACTGATTTTGGCGTCAAAGACGGCCATGTGGCTAGGCTCGTTGCCGTATAGCGTGGTCACGTACTCGGCCAGGGTAAAGTAGAGCCACGTGATCGTCATGACCAGGAGCAGCAGCCCCAGGTTGTTGAACTGCTTGGGTTGGAAATAATCTTCCAGGTGGAGCACCTTGCGCAGGATCGCCAGTGCGACGATGAGCGCGCCAATGCCGCTGAAGATGGCTCCCACCACGAAGTCGGGTCCCATCAGCGTGCTGTGCCACATGGGCTGGGTGGTCAGCGAGAAGAGCGAAGCTAGCACGCTGTTCACCAAGACGGCGATGGGAATCATCATCACTGCCAGCGCGTCAACGGCTTTCTCCAACAGGTGTCTCTGCTTCAGGGCGCCGGTGTAGCCCAGGGCCAGGAAGCTGTATAGCCGCTTGCGGTGCGGGTATCTGTCCCGCAACAGGGCGATGTCGGGAATCAGGGGCAGATAGAGGTAGAGGAAGCTGCAAGTCAGGTCGAGCATGATGCAAGAAAAGTCCCACATAATGGGAGACTGGAACCGCCCGTGGAGCACCAGGTTCAGCACCCGATCCGGCCGTCCCATATCGAGCATGATGTTGACAGCGCCGACGCCCAGCGCGCACACCGTGATCACCTCGGCGGCGCGCGTGATGGGCAGCCGCCACCTGGCGTTCACCAAACGCAGGATGGCGGAGGTCATCGTGCCGCCGTAGCTGATGGCGATGAAGAAGATGCAGTTGATGATGTAGAATCCCCAGGTGACGGGCCGGTTCAGCCCAGTCACACCCAGGCCGTGGACGAGCTGCCAGACGTAGGCAAATGCGCCAAAGGCGACGATACCGGCCAGGACGACGACCGTCAGGATGAACCCCCTGCCAGCGCCCTCCAGGGGCTTGATCAGTATCTCGTGTTTGCCGAATCCCTGTTCGTCAGTCATGCTCAATTCTTGTCCTCCGCCAGGTAATACACCTTCGGCTCCGTCCCTATGTCCTCCAGCAGTCTGAAGGCGCGCGGGCTGCGAGCCAGCCGGGAGACGGTACTTTCGGGGTCGTCCAGGTCGCCAAAGTAGCGGGCCGAGGCCGGGCAGGCCTGGTTGCAGGCGGGCAGCAATACCAGGTCGGCGTCGGTTAGCTCCCGCCCCTGAGCGGACGCCTCCCACTTGGCTTGCTCCAGCCGGTGGATGCAAAAGGTGCACTTTTCCACCACGCCCACGGGCCGCACCGGAACGTTGGGGTTGAGGTAATCCTCGTAGCGCCCCGGGTACTCTGGGGCGTACCAGTTAAAGTAGCGGATGGCGTAAGGGCAGGCCGTGATGCAATAGCGGCAGCCGATGCAGCGCTGATAGTCAACCCGCACGATGCCCTCGTCGTCCACGTAGGTCGCGCCCACCGGGCAGACCACCACGCACGGCGGTTCCTCGCAGTGCATACAGGGACGGGGAATGAATCGCACGTGGAGTTCGGGGTACTCCCCTTCCTCTTTTACGTCGGCCATCACGTCGTGCCAGTGCTTGGAGCGGCCCAGCGCGGTCTCATCCGGCCCGGCAAAGGGCACGTTGTTTTCGGCCTGGCAGGCGACAGTGCACGCCTGGCAGGCAGTACATTTATCGAGGTCAATGACCATTCCCCAACGCGGCATATTCCCTCCTGGTTGAAGGCATACCGGCCTCAAGAGCCGGTGCTGGGCGGGCTTGCAACCCGGCGCCGCCTGTTCACGGCGGCGCGGTTATACTTTGTGGACGCGAACGCGCGTGGACTTGACGGCCAACTCGCCACTCAGAGGGTCGGTCAGCGGGGCGACGAGTTCGTTGGGATTGGCTCCCCGGTTCTCTGCCCAGTGCCCGCCGGCCGTGTGTCCTTGCCCCAACGGGACGCTGACCACCTCGGGCGGGGTGCCGGGCCACAGGCGGGCCTTTAACTCGATGCTCCCCTGGGCCGACTCTACCCGCACCAGTTCCCCGTCGTGGATGCCCAGCTCGTGGGCGGTCTCCGGGTTGAGTTCCACCCAACTGTCCCATTTTTCCTGCACGTGCAACCCATAGATCTCTTGCAGCCAGGGGAGGTTGGCTCCCCAACGTTCGGTGTAGGTGATCGGCTTGAAGGTGTGCAGGTGGAAGGGGTACTCGGTTTCCTCTCCCTCAAAGGCCGGAGCCTGGTAACGAGGCAACAGATCCTCCTCCGCGAACACCGTCCCAAGCGTTTCCAGCCGCTCTCGAAGTATCTGCGAGGCGAACTCGAACTTGCCCGATGGGGTGGCAAAGGTACGTTCCCATTGACCAAACTCGTAGGGTTGGTCGTACCAGACACCACGGGATTGCAGTTCGGCCCAGAAGGCCTCGAACGCTTCCGCTGTTTCGCCAGAAGGCATCCCGCTCCCTGCCTGGTACAGCCCCTGTACCTGTTCCCGGAGCGCCTCCACAAAGCCGGTCCACGGAAGCGCGGCGGCCATCGAGCCGCCCAGCGCCTGGGCCAGCTCGATCAGCACGTCGGCGGTGTTGCGCGTGTCGTAGAGCGGAGCGACGATGGGCTGGCCCAATCCGACCGCCGGGTAGCCCAGGCTGGGCTCGAGCGGTTCGAGGAACCACTTTTCCAGATAGGTGCAGTCGGGCAGCAAGAGATCGGCGTGCTCGCTGGTCTCGTCCAGGTAGGGGGAGAAACTGACGACCAGCGGGACGCGCTCGAGCGCCGCTTCCCAGCCCAACTCGGGCGGATCGTCGTAGACCGGGTTGGTGTGGTAGAGGAACAGAACCTCGATGGGGTAAGGGGCCTGGGTCAGCGCGTGGGGTGCGTTTTCGGCCAGCGGGAATTCGTCTCCGTCCGCTCGCGGCTGGGCCAGTCCTCGCGCGGCAATCTCGTCCAACGCGGGCTCGGGCCAGGAGGCCAGCGGCGGCTCTATCTGCCTCATCACCCCGCCGGGCGACTCGATGGACCCGACCAGCGCGTTGAGGGTGTGGATGGCCCATTGGCTGTAGAGGCTGTTGGTGTAGCCGCTCGCGTCCCCCGCCGCCACCGCCGCCGGCCCGGCGGCGGCAAATTCGCGAGCGATGCGCGCAATGGTCTCCTCGGGCACGCCGGTGATCTTCGCGACGTGGCCGGGGGCGTAGTCCCGCAGCACCAGTGCGCTAAAATCCCCGAAGCCGAAGGTGTGTTCCGCCACGAACTCGGCGTCGTAGACTTCGTCGCGGACGAGGACGTGGGCGATGCCCAGCGCCAGAGCACCCTCAGTGCCAGGGTTGATGGGGATCCACTCGTCAGCTTTGGTGGCTGTCACCGAGGCGCGGCTTTCGATCTGCACGATCTTAGCCCGCCGGCCAGGGCGGCCACGGCGCATGCGACTGTAGGCGCGCAGTTGGCGCACCAGCGGCTGCCACGCCTCCAGGAAAGCGCCGCCGAAGCACAGCAGGTAGTTGGTGTTCTCCCAGTCGTAGGCGGCGTGGTCGTTCCAGCCCTGGGTGAGTAGGTGGGCCAACGGTGTCCCATCGGCGCTGTGGCGGGGGTAGCGCACGTCGTTGGGAGTGCCAAAGACCCGGCAGAAGCGCGCCATAAGGTCGCTGGTCGGACCGCGCTTGCCGTCGTGGAGAAAGACCATCCGTTCGGGGTGACCGGAATCGCGCAGCGCCCGCAGCGCACTGGCGATCTCATCCAACGCCTCCTCCCAGGAAATCTGCTGCCACTCACGGTCTTCAACCTGCCGCATGGGACCCTTGATGCGGTCGGGGTCATAGAGCACCTGGAGACCCGCCTGTCCCTTGGGGCAGAGTTTGCCCTGGTTGTTGGGGTGGAAGGGGTTGCCGTCGAGCTTGACCACGTGGCCATCTACCACGCGGGCGGAGAGCCCACATCCGCCAGCGCACAGCCGACAGATGCCGAGCATCCGCCGGTCGGAAGGTGGGCCGGGGAGTTGTTGCCCTGGCAGGGCCATCGAGCCCAGGCGGACTAGCCCCCGTCTGTAAAGTCCAGCGGCGGCGGCTGTTGCGCCAGCTAACTTGAGAAAGGTGCGCCGGGTGAGTTTGGCCATAAGCAGGCTCCTTACCAATCAGAAGTGAAGCGTGAAACGAAAAACGTGAAAAGACTCCAACGTTGGGGTCTAATCACGTTTCACGTTTTACTGGCCCAGAATCTCCTTGTACTTCTCTGCCTCCTCCTTGATGAAGGCTTTCAACTCCGGGGAGTCAGTCTCCATCAGGTTGTCCAGTTCGCCCAGGTCTGAGGCCTCGATCTTGACAAACCAGCCCTCACCATAGGGATCTTCGTTTATCACGGTGGGCTCCCATTCCAATTCCTCGTTGGCCTCGGCAATGGAACCGCTGACAATGGCCTTGATGCGCCCGACCCATTTGCCAGACTCCATGGACATGAAGGTCTGGCCTTGCTCGACCTCCCGCCCTGCCCGCGGCGATTCGGCATAGACGATCTCCTGGGCAATGGCTTGGCCGAAGTCGCTGATGCCCTGGGTGACAACATCTCCGTCAACCTGGGCCCAGCTATGCTCCTTGTCGTAGTACAAGTCATCGGGGAATTCAAAACGGTCAATCTTCATGTTCAGCCTCCTGCTGTAGTGTGTGGTGATCAGACGTCCCTGAGGCAATCCCTCGCCAGGGGCCTACCGCGACCAATATATACCACGATTCACCTCTTTTGTCAACGGCTGGCTCAGACTTGTGCAAGCCCTCCCTG
>JACNHM010000577.1 GCA_014383605.1 Chloroflexota bacterium | reverse complement strand
CCGGCAGAAAGGCGGTGGACTTGGCAGTCCACCGCGAGCTTCTTGGATCTACTGAGGCTCAGCAGATCCCAAACCGTTCCAAGGGGATTGCCAAATCCCCGCTTTTGGCCTGGATCTGGCGATCCAGGCCGAGCAGAGTTGACCCTACTGACGCTGACTACTCCAGCGGGGTCAGCCAGCGGGTCTCCTTGTCACTCTCCGCCGCCCAGCCCTCCATGCCCTCATCGTCCGCCAGCAGCCACCAGCGGAAGCCCTCGGCGTCCACCGGCCCATCCTTGGCGGTGAACTGCGTCCCCGCCGCCACGCGGCGCATCAGCGTGCCCGCGGCCTGATAGCGCAGCGCCAGCCACCGCCCACCGGTGGTGGTGACGACCACGCGGTCGCCGTGGCGCACGGGCCGGTTCACCGGCCGCGGCTCGCCGACGTCACCCGTGAGCCAGACGTCCTCAGCGTCGCCGTCGGCCACCCAGCCATTGAGCCCCTGGC
Organism: Chloroflexota bacterium; assembly: GCA_014383605.1. The sequence continues at coordinate 38,247 of JACNHM010000577.1, read as the reverse complement.
CGCTCTCCACCCGCCACCACCGGTAGCCGTCCGCTTCCACCGGGCCTTCGCGCACGGTCACCAGCACGCCGGGAGCGAAGCGCCCCATCTGCTTGCTGCCGGTGGCGGGCGCTTCCCGCACGTTGATTCCCGTACGGGCGACGACCCGCGCCGGGGCATCGGGACGCAGAGCATCGGGCGGCAGCGGCGTGGGCGTGGCTGTGGGCACGGTCGGGGCCGGCGTCGGCGTGGCCGTGGGATACGGCGTCGCTGTCCAGGTCAAGGTCAGCTCGACGGCCGTCGGTGTGGCCGTGGGGCGGGGCGCCGTGGGATCGGGCCGGGGCAGCACGTTGCCGCAAGCCAGGCCGGGCAGCAGGCTCAGCAGCAGACAGGCGACGAGCAACCAGCGTCGCCGAGAGAACGATGAGGCAACGAATGGCCAACGCCTAAACGGATGCGCCGGTGTAGGAGCTTGTGGGCTTGCTGGTTTGTTCACTCGTTCTTCTGCTCCAACAGCAGGCTGAGCTGGCGGGCGGTGCCCACGGCCTGGCCCTGCCAGTGATTGTTGGCGAAACAGTACGTCGCCTCCGCCTGCGCGGCCAGGCCTCGGATCCGGGGCACCCACTCCAGCAACTCCGCGTCCGAGTAGGTGTAGTCGTACCGTTCCCAGGCCTCGTCGTGCCGCCACCACTTCTCGGCGTTGCGGCCGTGGAAGCGGACGTAGGCCACCGGCCCTGTGGCGCGGGCCACGGGCGGGATCAGCCCCTTGAGCCGCGGCTCGTCCACGCAGCAGAAGCCCAGCCCCTGCTCTCGCAGCAAGGCGAATGTATCTTCTGTCAGCCAGCGACCGTTGCGGAACTCCACCACCACCAGCAGTTCCCCCATCCCTTCCCGCAGGCGGCGCAGGAAATCGCGGTTCTCCGGCGTGGCATGGAAGGAGTAAGGGAACTGGGCCAGCACGCAACCGAACTTCTCTTCGACGATGAGCGGCTGCACTCCGTCTACGAAGCGGGCGAACTCCTGCGGCGTGGCCTTGTCCCGTTCGTGCGTCAGCGTGCCCGTGGCCTTGAGGGTGAAGGTGAACCCCTCCGGCGCCTTGGCCGCCATGCGTTCCAGCATGCGGGGGTCGGGCAGACGGTAGTAGGTGAAGTTCAGCTCGCAGGCGCGGAAGCCGAGCTCGCTGGCGTAGTAACCCAGCCACTCCGACTGTTGCAGTCCTTGCGGGTAGACCGGCCCCACCCAGTCCTTGTAGCTGAAGCCCGACGTGCCGACGTGAATCATACCCATGATGTAATCCCTTCCCAGCTTTCCTCTCCCCGTTCTCCCGGTTTTCACAAAGGGCCTGTAAATAAATAAGTTCCCCAATCGTGTCATTGCGAGCTCCGCCTTGGCGCTGTCGCGTCACTCATTGGGCAAGAAACAAACTTTCTGTCATTGCGAGGAGCGGGTTTTGCGACGAAGCAATCTCCTCCGATGTGTTCAGGGGATTGCTTCGGCAAAAAACGCCTCGCAATGACATCGTGATGCTTTGTTTCTTAGTAGGAGCGCTTTTTGCGACGAAGCAATCTCCTTCCTAGACAAACGTGGGGATTGCTTCGCAAAAAAACGCTCGCAATGACATCGTGTCGGGAAGTTATTCTTTTGCGGACCCAAAGTAGCGCGTGGCGTGATGCATGATCCGTGATGCGTGAGTCACTCGTCACGTTTCACGCATCACGACACATCCTCCAAGGATGCAGATTGCTATGCGCCATTTAGCAGATTTCGAGCATACCCGGCATCAACCCAATCATATCACGGACTCGCCGGCGCGTCAACTGCGGACGTCGCACTCCCGTGGCTTGGGCGGGAGGCCACGTTGTGATATACTGCTGGCGGCAAGAACAAACCTTGCGAAGGTTGCGAACAGCCCTGGCAATGGTGCGGTTATCGGCTGGCGAAGGCACTTCTGCTTGAAGAGCGCCACAAAACCTTCGCAAGGATTCCACAGCAACAAGACAACGAACGAGGAGGACAACGATGAGCAAAGCGGATTTTTGGGCCCAGTTGGACGCCGATCGGCAACGGCTGCTGCAAGCCATCGCCGGCTTGTCAGACGAGGAGATGACCGCCGCCCCTGCCGTGGGCGAGTGGTCGGTGCAGGACATCCTGGGCCACGTCGCCGCCTGGGAGTGGGAGGCGGTGAAGGCAGTGGAGCAGACGGTGGCTGGCCAGCGTCCCCAGTTGCTGGACATCCCCGACTTCGACGCCTGGAACGCCGCGCAGGTCGCGGCCTGGCGCGAACGGACGCTGGACGAGGTGCTGGCGGAATTGCACCGCTCGCGGCAAGCGCTGGTGGAAGCCATCAACCCACTGGATGAGAAGCAATTCGAAACGTTGGGTGCTTTCCCCCAGATTGGAAACACCAGCCTGCGCCGGCTGCTGGAATGGAAACACGACCGCGGGCACGCGGCCGACCTGGAAGCGTGGCGGGTTGGGCACTGAAACAGGAGGGATTAGGGGCATGGGCGCTAACTTTAGCCCTGTAGCCTGTTCGTAGTCAGGCACGGAGCACAGCGGAGTGCCGTCCCGCTTGCGTAAACGCCACTCCGCTATCGCTGCGTGGCTGACTACGAGCGTTAAGTTAGCGCATATGGGGATTAGGGGAGACTCATGCGCCTGGGAGCACACATGTCCATCGCTGGCGGCGTCAGTAAATCGCTGCAGCGAGGACACTCCATCGGCTGCGAAGCCATCCAGATCTTCACCAGAAACCAAAGACAGTGGAAGTCCAAGCCACTGGCTGCGCAGGAGATCGCGCAGTTCAAACTGAACCGCGAGGAGACAGGCATCGGGCCTGTCGTAGCCCACGACTCCTATCTCATCAACCTCGGCTCGCCCGACGAGGCCATGTGGCACAAGTCTCTGCAGGCCTACATCGTCGAGCTGGAGCACTGCGACACGTTGGGCATCCCTTACCTGGTCATGCATCCCGGTTCGCACCTGGGCAGCGGCGAGGAAGCAGGGCTGCGCCGCATCGCCGCAGCGTTGGATCACGCCCACGCCGCCACGCCAGGCTGCGGCGTGATCACGCTGCTGGAAACCACCGCCGGCCAGGGCACGAACCTGGGCTGCCGCTTCGAGCAGTTGGCGGCCATCCGGGAGATGGTGGAGGAGCCGGGGCGGGTGGCCGTCTGTTTCGACACCTGCCACGTCTTCGCCGCTGGCTACGATCTGCGCACGCCTGAAGCGTACGCGGCGACGATGGCCGAGTTCGAGCGCGTCCTGGGGCTTGACCTGCTGCGCTGCTTCCATCTCAACGACTGCAAGAAGGGACTGGGCAGCCGCGTGGACCGCCACGAGCACATCGGCCAGGGGATGCTGGGGCTGGAGCCGTTCCGTCTGCTGCTCAACGATCCTCGTCTCGCCCATCTGCCCGGCCTGCTGGAGACGCCCAAGGGGCCGGAGATGCGAGAGGACGTGGAGAACCTGCGAGTGCTGCGGGGGTTGGTAGGTCAGTAGGTTGGTAGATTGGTAGATTGGTCGATTGGCAGCTTGTGGATGGACGGCGGGGGCCTTCTGCCAGTCTGCTGGTGACATGGAGCACACACCACCACGTCACGTGGAAGCGACGACGGCGGCGGCCAGGTAGCCAACGGTGTACTGCCCCGGCCTGCGGTCACCTGTGACGTCGCCCGAAGTGGTCTGATGCAGTACCTGGACGCGGTCAGCGCCCAGGGCACGGGCCGCCTCCAGCAGCGCGATGACCGGCATGCGGCCACAGACGCTGCAGCCGGGTTCCGTCAGCACCTTCTCGATGCGGGCCATGTCGTAGCTGAGCAGCGCCTCCACCACCGCCCGATCGCGGCGTAGCACCTCGCCGTAGTCGGGGATGTGGTGCAGGTCGGTGCTGGCCACCAACAGCACGGCGGCCTCGCTCGCCTCGACCAGTTCGGCCAGCGTCCCGCCCAGCCGCCGCGCCGCCGCCGGGCGGTCAGTGTTGAGCATCACCGGCACCAGGCGGAAGTCCCCCAGGACGTATTGCAGGAAGGGTAGCTGGATCTCCAGCGAGTGCTCGTCGTCTCGCGGCACACCGCTCAACTCCACCCGCTCGGCCAGGCGATCAACGAAGGGCTTGTCCAACTCCACCAACCCCAGCGGCGTCTCGTAGTGGGTGGCCGTGGAGACGACGACGTCGGCGCCCCAGAAGGCGCGGTGGTTGGGGCTCATGACGACGACGGTATCGTAGGCCGCACCGGCAAGTTGCTTGTAGGCATAAGCCGCCGTCTGGCCAGAGTAGACGTAGCCGGCGTGCGGGGCGATGAGACCCAGCAGCCGGCCTTCCAGCGGCTGCTCCGGCACATGGGCGAAGAAGCCTTCCAGCGTCTGCCGAAGCTCCCGCTCCGTGCCCGGATACCACGATCCGGCGATGGCCGATGGCCGGATGATCCGTTCCGTCTGTTCTTTTGCTCTCATGCCTTCATACCTCAACTTCACCACCTCCCCTCATCATCCCTCTTCCATATTCCTTCCGCCTTCCATCTTCCGTTCCAACACCTCCAGCCGCTCGCCATAGCTGACGATCAACTCGGCCACGAAGCCGACGAGGATGAGGAGCAATCCGGCCAGCGCCAGGCCGCCCGCCAGCCAGAAGATGGGGCGCTTCTGCGTCTGCTCCTGGAAGAACCACAGGTAAGCCAGGACAAGATAGATCAGCGTGCTGGCGGCCAGGCTGGCCAGTCCTAAACCACCGAAGAAGCGCATGGGCGCATGGCTGAAGGTGAGCAGGAAGCGGATCACCAGCACGTCGAGGAGGCTGATGGGAATGCGGCTCAGGCCAAAGTGCGACTTTCCGGCCTGACGGGGGTACCAGTTGGTGCGCACCTCGCCGATGCGGTAGCCCTGATGGGCGGCGAAGTGCAGTAAGAAGCGGTGCCAGTCGGAGCGCAGCGGCGGCAGCGTCTCCATCACCTCCCGGCGGAAGCCCTTGATCCAATTCATGTCATGGGCCGACACGCGGAACAGCAGACGGGAGACACCATTGTAGACAGCAGAGGCGAAAACCTTGCTCTCCCGCCGTCCCTGCCGCCAGCCTGCCACCACGTCGTATCCTTCGGCCAGCTTCTCCAGGAGCTTGGGAATGTCCTCCTCGGGGTCCGATTCCAGATCGGCGGGCAGGAAGAGGATCACGTCGCCGCGCACAGCACGGAAACCGGTACGCAGCGCGGCCGTCAGCCCCAGATTGCGCTGATGGCGGACCAGGCGCAGGAAGGGATAGTCGGCCTGCAAAACAGCAGCTACATCGGACGTGCCGTCGGTGGAGCCGTCGTCCACCAGCACGAGTTCCCCGCACACGTCCAACGCGGCAAAGGCCCGTCCCACCTTCTCCACGAGCGTGGGGATGTTGCCGGCCTCATCTCTGGCGGGCACGAGGACGGAAACCGACACCCCGGCTTCAGTTTGATCGAGGTGTTCAGATGCTGGCGATGTCACCAGTAAGGCCCCCAGTGATCTCTATCGGCGTCCGCTTGCGTCATCTGCTCCTGCCTCTCCCTGGCGGATGAGTCTCTGTCCGGTTTGCGGCGCGCCCTGCTCCTGGCACGCTCGGCCAGAATGAATATGGCTGCCAGAAGCCCCAGGCCGATCAGACTGATCAGGAAGCCCAAAAACCAACTCATCTACTATTCCTCTTGTTCTAGCGAGGCCAAGCATTCTTGGCTCTATGTGCAATGGCGGGTTTGCGCCGCTGCTCCGATGCTCAAGCATCGGGCTGAAAGGGCAAAGCCCGCTGAAGCGGGCTCAGGGCGCTTCAGCGCCCTTCGTCCTTTCAGCCTGGACGTTTACGTCCAGGCCACCTGATGGGCCTCGATGGCCGCAGAGGCCTTTCGCCTCACCGCGCGAAGCGTCTCAAGCATGTCCCTGGAAGTATCCATGCGCTTCGAAAGCTCACGCAATTTCCTGCGTGCTTCCGAGACCCCTTCTGGCTGCTTCAGATATTGCTCCACTGCTTCCACAACCAGCGTATCAGCTTCGATGCCTCGATGCCGTGCCATGCCCTCAATCTGCCGCAGCAGGTTCTCAGGCCAGGTAATGACCATCGTAGGTACTTCTCTTTCCAATACGGCTTGTGACATGCGCCGTCCCTCCAAAGCCATGTCTCCTGGGCTTCAAGCTCGCTGTCTACCACCCCCCCAGGTGAAGTTCCCAATCCTCGTGTGCCTGGACGACATCGTAGGCTTCCTGACGCACCTCGCGCAACAGACTCATCATATCAACGGGTTGACCAATCCTACTCAGTGCCTCCCGCAATTCCTGCCGCGCAGACGAAGCCTCGGCGCCCGGAGTCTGGAGATGGCGATCCACCGTCTCCACAACCAACTCTTCAGCCTCAATGCTCCGACGCCGCGCTATGTCCTGGATGCGGTTCAGCAATTCCTTTGGCCAGGTAATGACCATGGTGGACGCTTCCATTTCCAATACGGCTGGCGACATGCTCTATCCTCCTGAAACTCCATCAATTTGCGTCTCAACTCGCCGTTTCCCGCTCACATTATAGCATCCTTCACCGCCGCCAGCAACTGGCTTTCAGCTCACAAATGCCTTCACCGCCTCTGCCACTCGCTCCTGGTCATCGGCCATCAGTTTGGAATGTAATGCCTACTCGAACCTGAAGCGCCACACGGCCAGCCCAAAGAAGACCACACCGTAGGCCAGCAGGATGCCCGCAGGGAGAAGCACTGACGCCAGGCCCAGGCCGCGCAGGACGATGTTCTGGAAGCCGTCCATCGCCCAGGCGGTGGGCATCAAGTGCCCGATGGCCGCAAAGGTCTTCCCCGTGATGTCCAGCGGGAACCAGGCCCCACCCATAGCCGAAAAGACGAACATGGCCATGAGGGACCACATGATGACCTGATCCTCGCTCTTGGCGACCGCGCCGATGAGTAACCCCAGGCTGGCGACCCACAGCGCCAGCGTCGCCATCACCAGGAGAATGGCCAACGGTTCGCGCATGTAGTCCACGCCGAAGGCCAGTTGGCCGACGGCAACGAGCAAGGCCTGCTGGAGGAAGACGACGAGGAACATGGCCAGCACGTGACCAGCGATCACCTCCACCCGGGTGATGGGGGTGGTCAGCATCCGCTGCAGCGTCCTGGACTTGCGCTCCAGCACCAGTATCATCGCCGACGTGTTCAGCCCGAAGACGACGAACTGGACGATCATGCCCGGCGACGACTGGCTATAAACGTTCGGCGATATCTCCGCCTCCTCCTCGGCCGGCGCCACTGCCTGCTCGACCGCGACGGTGAGCGGTGGTTGACGCCAGGCCTCGCTGGCCAACGAGAGCGCCTCGTTCAGATAATCCTGGCGAGCTGCCTCGCTCTCAAATCCGCTCCTGGCCTCAAACGCCTCGGCGCTGAGTCGGGCGGTCTCGACTGCGCCCAGCAGGCGGGTCACGGCCGCCTGGATGGCGTTACCGGCCGTCTGCCCGGCCGGCGTGTTCTGGTCAACGATGACTGTCAGACGAGGCTCATCACTCGCGAGGGTCTGCTCGCTGAAACCGGCCGGCACGATCACCGCGCCCGCTAGATGCCCATCGCGGACCGACTCGGCTGCACTATCCGCCTCGTCCCCTTCCAGAACGACCGTGCGGATGGCATCCGATGCCTCCAGCAGGCTGTGTAAGCCGGTGCTGACGGCGCCGCCCCCATCGTGATTCACGAATCCCACCGGCAGGCGAGGATCGCCCTCTGCGCCGGCGCCAAACACCAGACCGAAAAAGAAGGTGAATAGCAGCGGCATCACCAGCAGAAAGAGCGCTGCCCTCCATTCCCGAACGATCTGCAATAGATCTTTGAGAGCCAGATCCATAACGCGCATGCGCATCTCCTACGCGAATCGCTTGCGGAAGACAAGCGCTCCGGTGACAAAGAAAACGGCGCCCATTGCCAACGTGACGACCACCGGCAAAAGCACGTCGCCCACGGCTCCGCCCGCCAATGCCGCCTTCCAGCCGCGCAGCGCCCATCCGTGAGGCGTGAACAGAGTGATGGTGTCGTAGCCGGCTGGAAGGTTCTGGAAGCCGGTGGTGAACAGCCCGCCGGCCATGCCGGTCAGGGTTAGCACTGCGCCTACCACTGCTCCGCTCTGCCGCGTGCTCTTGAGGAAAGACATGAGCAATACGCCTGAACCCGCCGCGGCAACGACCAGCCCCAGGGCCACAAACGTCACGGTCAGGGGCTCCCCCCAACGGATACGGAAGATGATCGCCGAGGCCAGCATCAGCACGATCACCTGGATGGCCAAGACGATGAAGACGGCGACGAACTTGCCGCCCAGGATGACCGCCCGCGGCACGGGGGTGCTGAAAAGCCGTGCCAGCGTCCCCTCTTCGTCCTCGCGGATAATGGATTCGGCCGTGTTGGCGCCGGTGAAAAAGGCGAAAAAGATCATCATGCCGGCCATGATCCTCCCCATCATCCCCGCCGTCTGGCTGACCGGCTCAGCTTCGCTGGGCGGCGGCTGGATGTCGAGTGCGGGGTGCGCTCCGCCGCCCTGGCTTTGGCCCGATGTCTTGGCCCAATTTGCGTAGTCCAGGGCAACCTCTTGCATCAGGACTGCATCTATCTCCATCCCCCGCTCGGCCAGTTGGTGCGCGACGACGTTGGTCGCTATCTTGGCGCCGGCAAAGCCGTCCACATACTGGCTGACCAGATCCTTGACGATGCCTGGCCCCAGGGTAAGGGTGGGGTCTTGAACCAGCGTGACCGTGCCGCTCCCCCCCGGCGACAGCGCGGCGGCAGTGAAATCGGGCGGGATGATAAGCGCCACACCGGCCTCCTGCCCCTCCACCGCCGCGCGGGCGCTGGCCTCGCCGGCCGCCTCCGTCACCTGCAAGAGTTCCGCCAGGTTCTCGCTCTGCAAGAACTCGACCAGCATCTGCCCGGCCGAAAAACCGAACTGTGGGTTCGGCTGATCCAGGTTGGCGACCTGTACCCGCGTTACCGGCAGGTCAAAGCCGCCTCCATCGCCCCCCAGGCCTCCGAAAGCAAAGTAGATGATGCCGGTAATCAGCAGCGGCGCCACGAACATCATCACCAGCGCGAACCCGCTGCGGAAGTGGCGAAGTAGGTCTTTGAGAGCAATGTCTAATACTTTCATTGATCATCTCTTGGCGAGTAAAACGTAAAGCGTAAAACGTGATTACGAATTACGTTTCACGTTTCACGTTTCACGTTTCACGTTTCAGTCCCGCAACGCCCGGCCCGTCAGGTGCAAAAACACCGCCTCCAGATTCGGCTCCTGAATCTCCACCGACGTGATGCGCACCCCCGTCTGGGTGGCCGACTCAAACAGGCGCGGCAGGACAACGTTGCTGTCGTCCACCAGCAGCGTGAGCGTCCCGTCCCCGGCCAAGACCCGGTGCACTCCTTCCGTCGCCCGCCACTGCTCGATCACCCGCGCCGACTCGGTGTTGATGGTCAGGTCAATCCGATCCAACTCGCCCACGATCTTGACCAACTCGTCGTGCGTGCCGCGGGCGATTACCTTGCCCTGGTCCATGATGGCGATGTGATCGGAGATCTCCTGGGCCTCTTCCATGTAGTGGGTGGTGTAGAGGACGGTCATCCCTTGCTGGTTCAGTTCCTTGACGTTGTCCAGGATGTTGCGCCGGCTCTGGGGGTCAATGCCTACGGTCGGCTCGTCCATGATGATGACCTGGGGCCGGTGCAGCAGCGCGATGCCGATGTTCAGCCGCCGCTTCATCCCGCCGGAGAACTTGTCCACCCGCCCTTTCTGGCGTTCGGCCAGGCCGATGACTTCCAGCACCTCGTCCACCCGCTGGCGCAGCGCAGCGCCACGCAGTCCGTACATCTTGCCCCAGAAGACGAGGTTCTCGCGGGCGGAGAGGTCTTCGTACAGGGCGACCTCCTGCGGGACGACGCCGATGGCTGCCTTGACTGCCGTCTGCTCGCGCAGGATCGAGTGGCCCATCACCAGCGCGTCGCCCTGCGTCGGCTCCAGCAGGCAGGAGAGCATCGAGATGACCGTCGTCTTGCCCGCGCCGTTGGGTCCCAGCAGGCTGAAGATCTCGCTCGCATCCACGTCGAAGCTGACGCCCTGCACGGCGTAGACGTCGCCGAAATCCTTGTGCAAGTCCTGGACTTGAATCGCTTTGCCGTTGTCCATCGCCATCCCCTCATTACGCGTACATATTGGCATTCACCCCACGAACGCTTTCACGGACTCCGCCACCCGCTCCTGCTGCTCGTTCGTCAGTTCGGGATACAGGGGCAAGGAAAGCACTTCCCGAGCACACGCCTCGCTGATGGGAAAATCGCCACGCCGGTATCCCAACCCCTTGTACGCCGGCTGTAGGTGCAACGGCAGCGGGTAGTGGATGACGACGCCGACGCCCTCGGCCTTGAGATGCTCAATCAGCTCATCGCGGCGCGGCGTGCGGATGACGTAGCAATGGTAGATGTGCTGGATATGCTCCAACGCCGTGGGCGTGATCACCTCCGTGTCGGCAAACAGCTCGTCGTAGCGTTCGGCATGGGCCCGCCGCGCCGCGTTCCACTCATCCAGGTAGCGCAGCTTGACGCCCAGGATGGCTGCCTGCAGCGCGTCGAGGCGGTAGCCCCAGCCCAGCTCGTCATGTTCGTACTTGCTGACGCGGCCGTGATCGCGCAGCTTGCGCACGTGCCCTATCAGCTCCGCATCGCTGCCCACGACCAGGCCGCCGTCGCCGTAGCAGCCCAGGTTCTTGCTGGGATAGAAGCTGAAACAGGCCAGGTCGCCCAGGGAGCCGGCGCGGCGACCGCGGTAGGCCGCACCGTGCGCCTGCGCGGCGTCCTCGACCACTCGCAGATGGTGCTGCCGGGCGATGTCCAGAATGGCGTCCATCTCCGCCGGCTGGCCGTAGAGGTGCACAGGCATGATGGCCTTGGTGCGCGGCGTGATGGCCGCGGCGATCCGTTGCGGATCAATGTTGTAGGTCAGCGGATCAATGTCCACGAACACCGGCCGGGCGCCGGTCTGCGAGATGGCCTCGCCGCTGGCGAAGAAGGTGAACGGCGTGGTGATGACCTCGTCGCCGGGGCCGACGCCGCAGGCCAGCAGCGCCAGATGCAACGCCGCCGTGCCCGTAGCTACTCCCACGGCCTGCTCGGTGCCGCAGTAGGCGGCGAAGGCCTCCTCGAAGGCCTGCACCTCCGGGCCCATGATGAAGCCGCAATGGTTCAGCACCCGCTGGATGGCCGCGTCCACCTCCGGCTTAATGCTCGCATACTGCGCTTGGAGGTCAACGAGAGGTACGTTGGTGGTCATGTAAGGTCTCCTTGGTTGGTGAATTGGTAGACCGGTAAACTGGTACATTGGTACATTGGTACACTGGTACAACGAGTCTGCCTGTTCATGCACCAATTTGCCAATCTACCAGTTTCCCAATTTACCGATGTACCACTAGGCCTTCATAGCTGTCAGCCTGCCCAGCTCCTGCGCGATACGCTCGATCTCGGTCTGGGCGTGCTCGATCTCATGGATGATAGGAAGCGGCACATTCACGCCCTGACGTGCACTCTGCATCTCTAGCTCCTGCAGATTCCGCTTCTGTATCCGCAACTGCTGCTGGAGATACTCCGCCTCCTGCTTTTGCCCCTGGATCAGCATCTCCTGGGTTGTCCGTTCCGAAACAGACAGGTACTCCATCGCCGGCAACTGATCCACGTTGGCCTGCAGCCAGAACTCGAAGAAGTTGTTGTGCGCCGCCCAACCGCCCTCGCGTTCTCGCAGATAACCCAGCTTGGTCAGGCCAAAGAGGAAGGCGCGGAGGCGCGGCAAACTTATCCCCGTGGCTCGCTGTAACCCTGCCTCATTTACTGTCCCGTAGGCCGCCACCTGGCGTAGGATCGCCTGCTCGTCGGCCGTAAGGTGCCGGTAGTCAATCTCGAAGAAATGGGCCAGCAGATCCGTCGGCACCAGGTCTGGCGGCGCGATGGGCTGCAGGTGGCCCTCTTCCTCGAACAGACGCTGGCACAGGTACTGGATGAGATAGGGATGATCGTTGGTATAGTAGCGGATCTCTTGCACCAGCTCTGGGGCCACGTCCACCGTCTGCGCTCCCTGGGTCTGGCGGATCAGCGCCTCCGCCGCAGCGGGATCGAGGCCGAAGAGGTTGCGCAGGCCGAAGCCGAAGAGGAAAGGCGAGGTGTCCCAATCCCGACAGAGATCATTCAGGCGGCTGAGCGCTCGAGTCGAGGCCACGACCACCCTCAGACCCTCTCTTTGCTGCAATTCCCCTCGCAGCGACGCCAGCATCTGCGGGTCTCGTTGCCCAGCCAGAAGCAAGACCTCGGCCTCATCACAAAGCAAAAGCACCTTGCGCCCGGCCCGGCGGGCTCGCTGGCGCAGAAGCCGCAACTGGCCCGGCAGATCTCGCCCCTCCAGTTCCTTCAGATCCAGGCCCAGCGGCTGGAAGCGTTCCAGGACATCCTCCACAGCATAGACGAGCCGCTGGCTGAGCTCCGCGAACGTCGAACAGCCCTCCATGTCCTGGTAGAGGGGCACATACGTGTCATCCGCCAGCGTGAGGTACTCCAACTGGCGCAACAACGACGTCTTGCCCATGCGGCGGTTGCCGATGACCCACACGGCATCCACGGGGCTGTGCAGCAGATGGTCAATCAGCGCCTCTCGCCCGTAGTGGTGTTGGCCCCGAACCCAACCGCCAACGATGTACGGATTGCGCATCAGGCATTACTCCTCGTTTGTGGTGCACCTGTGCCAGACGTGGGCTGTTCACCCCAGGCCTGGGTGATCGCCTCGTGGGCTGCCTCCACGTCTGCCAACGTCACCCTGGTACGCCTGGCCGCCAGCATGCGGTTCACCGCCTCCAGGCAATACTGCTGGATGCGGTGAGGCCGCCCTTCACCGTAGGCGATGATCTGCTCCACCGCCTCGTCGTCGTAGCGATAGACTCCCTTGACCGGTTCAATGATCAACTCCCGCGCCTCCTCCTCGCCGAAGGGGGCAAGCTGCACTTCGTTGAAAAGGTTGTACCAGGGGCTTTCCGGCCGGTCCCACTCCTTGCTGATCTGCACGCCGGCAACCACCGCGCCCAGGTTCTGGGCAAAATCCTGCATGAACACGCGGCGCAACTGCAACTGGGCGATCCGACCATAGGTGTCAATCACGTCCATCTCGTCCACGAGCAAGACGACACGGATCTTCTTGTCGGTGGTCTCTTTCAAAGCCGCCAGCAACTGAGAGAAATCGCGGCTAAAGTGCCGGTCACCGTACTCCTGAATGCCCTCAGTCGTGAAAACCAAAGACGGCAGTTCGGGTAGCAGAGAGCGAGCACTCTGGACAACCCCTTCCATCAACGTATGGAACAGAGCGACCTCCGGTGTGCCCTCCAGGTCTACAAAGACGGGGACAAAACGGTACTCCGCATCGGTGTCCTCCCGCAGCCGGTTGGCCAATTGATAGAGCAGCGTCGTTTTGCCAATGCGTCGCTCGCCGTGGATCATGATGCTGTTGTTGTGCAGGGTGTGTAGGATGCGGTGCAGCAGATCAGCGCGGCCAAAGAACATGTCCTCGCGGCGGATAGGCTCGCCGGAAATGTAAGGGTTGAACTTGCGCTTCAGTGCCTCCCGCCCCTTGCGCTGCGTCTGCTGTCTGGAGACGGTGTAAAGCAGCAGCGCCCCTACGGCCGTCAGCGTGATCGCCACAACGGCGCTGAAAACAAGCACGGGCAGAGCAAGCGTCCGCCCGAACCAGGGCAAGGTCACCGCCGCATTGACCCTGATGGGCAAAACCACAGGCTGGGAATAGTTGAAATCCTCATCGCGCACCTGCAGGTGGAAGGTGTAGTCACCCGGCGCCAGACGACTGTAGGAGACCACCCCCTCACGACAGAAGTGCCAGCCCTCTTCGCCTCCCTCCAGGTAGCAGAGGAACTCAAGACGTTCCGGCGGCGTGCGCAGGTCACCGCCACGGAAACTGATGGTCAACGCCTCGCCGCCGAGCATCACAACGTCTTGCCCCTCGTACCTCTGGCCACTGACAGTGGAGACGTACCCCATCGGAAGCCCGGCATCGGGCTCGTAGCGGCTGAGCCCGCTCTCCGTCCCCAGCCATATCACTGCCTGATCGTCCTCAAGGATGCTCCTCACCTGGTTACTGGCCAGGCCGTCATTGGAGGTATAGCTCCGCCAGGTGCGCCCATCGTAACGGGTAACCCCACTGAGCGTGCCAAACCAAAGGGCGCCGCGGCGATCCTCGGCGATGGCAACAACACCGTTAGTGGCCAGGCCATCGGCCACAGTGTAGGTTGTCCACTCCCCATCCCGATAGCGGCTGACGCCGCCAGCCCAGGTGCCGAACCACAGCGCGCCATCATCGCTCTGCAGGATAGCACGCACCTCGTCGGCGGCGAGCCCCGAATTGGTCCGAGTGAGCGGCTCCAGCCACTGCTGCCCATCGTAGCGGCTCACACCCTTCCGCGTCGCCACCCACAGAATCCCCTGCTCATCTTCCAGGAGAGCCAAGATGCCATCGCTCACCAGTCCAGGGGTGTTGGCCGCCGTCACCGTCTCCCACCGCTGGCCATCGTAGCGGCTGAGGCCCTGGTACGTGCCGATCCACAACGTGCCGTCACGGGTCTGTTCGATGGCGAAGACGGCGTCTGCGGCCAGGCCATCCTCGGCGCGGCTGAACAGCTTCCACTCCTGGCCATCGAAGCGGGCCAGCCCCCAACCATCGGTGCCGATCCACAGCGTACCCTCGGGGGCCCAGTAAAGGGCAGAAATGCGGTTCGAAGGCAAGCCCGCCACGTCGCCGTCGCCTGGGGAAAGGGTCGAATGCCAGGTGTGCCCATCGAAGTGGCGCAAGCCGCCCTCTGCGCTCCCCACCCACAGATCTCCGTCTGGCCCCTCGGCCAAGGCACTGATCGTCTCAGCGATAGGAGTTTGCCAGGTACGGGCGTCGTAGCGGCTCACTCCTCCCACGGTGCCAAACCACAGGGCCCCGTCGGCATCCTGAATGATGCTGGTGACACTGTTCGCCGCCAGGCCATCGGCCGTGGTCAGCCTGGCGAGTTGACGGCCATCATAGTGGTAGGCGCCGCCGCCATTGGTGCCCAGCCAGAGGAGGCCACGGTCATCTTGGGCCAGAGACCACACTTCGGGCACCGGCAAGCTTGCCCAGTCCTGTCCATCGAAGTACCGGACGCCATCCAGTGTGGCCACCCATAGCTGGCCTTCTCCAGTCTCCAGCAGTTGATTGACCTGCACTCCGGTCAGTGCTTGGACATCCTGGCAGGCCCGCCATTCAGGTCCCTCGCAGCGTTTCAGGCCGTCATCGGTGCCCACCCAGAGCACCCCCTGCGAGTCCAGCAGCAGAGAAGAAACATTGTCTTTCGTCAACGCATCAACAATGGCAAAGCCCATCTTCTGCCTGTCCAGGACAAACGCACCACTGGCGGTGCCCAGCAGCAGCCGCTTGTCATCCGCTTCCAGCAGGCAGCGCACGTTGCCGTCGGGCAACCCCTGTTCCCGCCGCAAGGCCATCCACTCCCGACCATCATAGCGGCTGAGGCCTTTGGATGTGCCGAACCACAGCATGCCGTCGTTGGTCTGCAGGATGGCCCGCACCAGGTTACCGGCCAACTCCCCCGTTGTGTTCTCCTCGGTGAAGGTCTCCCAATGGCCGTCGAAACGGCTGACGCCGCTGCCGTCGGTGCCCAACCAGAGCGCTCCCTGTTGATCTTGGATGATCGTCCATACCTCATTGGCCACCAGGCCATGTTCAGTGGTCAAGAGCCGCCACTCGGGGGTTGGCCGTTGCGCCTGCACAGGCCCAGGGACGGCAAACATGGCCAGGATCAAAAAGACAGCGCCGGCAAAAGCAGACCAGGAGGAGAAGGACGTTGTTTTCTGCATGGTTGGCCTCGAATCTGAAAAGTTGATCATCTCAGCTTGCTGTTGCTCATTCGTACGGGCGCTCCATCAGCCCGTAGGGGCATTCCAGTTCCTCAATGTGTCCGATCACCCGCGCTGGATTGCCCACCACCACCGCTCGCGGGGGGACATCTTCCACAACCACCGAACCCGCCCCCACCAGGGCCATCTCGCCGATGGTGACGTCTGGCGTGAGCGTGACGTTAGCTCCCACCTTGGCCCCGCGCTTGATGGTCGCGCCTTTGCTGCACTCCTTGGCCCTGGGGCAGAGAGGATGCCGCACGTTGGTGATGAAGACGCCGGGTCCGATCCAGCAATCCTCTTCCAGAACAGTATGCTCGGGCACGAAGGCGTTGGAATGGATACGCACGCCGTGGCCGATGTGCACGTGGTGCTCGACGACAGTGTGGCTGCCGATGCTCACATTGTCACCGATTTCACTGTCCTCGCGTATCAGTACCCCGTGCCCGGTCTGGACGTTGCTTCCCAGGCGACCGCCGGCATAGATGACCGTGTGAGAACGGATGATGCAGTGATCACCGATCACCGTGGGCAACTCGCCGGGCGCTGCACCCCGCGGCGGATGCCCCAGAATCACGAAATCACCGATCTGCACGTTCTCTCCGATATGAACATGGGGATAGATCTTGTAGGTGATTTCCATGACCCGGTCCGTGGTGCCGTGCACAACCGGCCGGCACGCCAATCATTAACTATTACTTAACGACACACAAATCGGATTTGACACGTGCTGCAGGATGTGTTATAATTGCAACAGCTACTATCAACAATACGTTCTACCCTACCAAAGCCTTAGAAACGCCTGGAAACCACAGCCAATCAACGAACTAAGGACTCCACTCAACCTGCCATCAAATCTAATACGAGAACTGTTCACGACCAGTGCTGGTAAGGAGGCTGGCCATGAAACAAAAAACTACCACCAAGAGGTCACGAGTTCTCACCACACTTCTCTTCGTTGCCGTCATTCTATTCTTCTTGAATCCTCCCACAACCTTCGCTGCACCTGCCCGCCAGGGGCAGATCCACATCGTTCAACGGGGCGAGACGTTGAGCAGCATCGCCGCGCGCTACGGCGTCAGCCTATCCGCCCTCACGCAGGCCAATGGTATCTCCAATGCTAATGTCATCTACGTTGGCCAGATCCTGACCATCCCTTCCGGCGCAAGCGGGACGTCTCAGACCAGCCCCTCAACCAGCCCCGTACCCAGTGGAGGCAGCTCCGGCTACACCGGCGGTGCCATATGCGACACGTATACGGTACGCTGGGGAGATAATCTCTCGACGATCGCCCAGCGGTATGGCATCACGGTGGCAAGCATTCAACAAGCCAATGGGTTGTGGGATTCGCTCATCTGGCCCTGGCTGAAACTCAAGATACCCTGCACTCCCATCTACCTCCCCAGCGTGGAAAGAAGCCCTGCCCCTCAGCTCATCCCATACGAAGACGACGATTGCCCACTGGTTGACGGCAAATATCAGGTGCGGTCCGGCGACACGCTATCCAAGATCGCCCGCCGCTGCGGTGTCACCGCGCAGGCCATCCGGGAGATGAATAGCCTGCGAAGCGATACCATCTATGTTGGTCAATGGCTCATCATCCGGGGAGTCAGCGTTGCGACGGCAACGCCGGCCAGCCGTTATGTACCTACAGCTACAGCCACACCCACCTTCACCCCGAGGCCAACCCGGCAAGAGGTGTCGCCCACGGCAACTCCTACATCGGCGTTGCCAAATTGGGTGGTTTTCCCGACACCAGATGGCAAGTAGACACATTTGTACCTGTGCAGTTAGTGGAATCCTTGCGAAGGTTCTGTGGCGCTCATCAAGCCAGAAGTGCCTTCGCCAGCCAAACACCGCACCATTGCCAGGGCTATTGCAACCTTCGCAAGGTTAGCCACACCCAACTGCACAGGCCGACACATTTTGCCATTCCAGGAACCCGGCAATCCACAAGCGCTCACACAGGTCTCGCGTGGCATCACCTCCCCGCCAGGGATATGTCCACTCCTCCCCGCTCCAGCGAGGCCTGGGCGGCCTCCAGCACCTGCACGACCCGCAGGCCGTTGAGGCCGTCCGTTTGTGGCCGCCGCCCCTGGCGCACACATTCGGCAAAGTGCGTGCACTCGATGCGCAAAGGCTCGGCCATGTCCAGCTTGGGGATGGCGATGTCGCCGGAATGCAGGCGATACTGGAACTCCCCGTAGATGTCCTCTCCCTTGCGATACACCCCCTTGTCGTAGACCTTGATCTTGCCCTCGTCGGCCACGTCATCGTAGACCACCATGCGACGGCTGCCCACCACCGTCATGCGCCGCACCTTGCTGGGGTCGAGCCAGCTGGCGTGCACGTGCCCCAGCACCTGGTCAGGAAAGCGCAGCACGAGGAAAACCACGTCCTCGACGACACCGTTGAGAAACGTGCCGCCGTGGACAGACACCGATTGCGGCATCCCCCCCAGCAGGTAAATCAGGATGGAAATGTCGTGGGGAGCAATGCTCCACAGGGCATTGATGTCGCTCTGCACCCGGCCCAGGTTGACGCGGGTCGAGTAGATGTAGTAGATCTGGCCTAGCTCACCGGCGTCAATCAGTGATTTGATCTTGCGCACCGCCGGATGGTACTCGAAGATGTGGCCGACCATGAGCACCCGTTGGCGCTCCTCGGCCAGGGCGATGAGCGCTTGAGCCTCCTGGCTGCTCATGGCCAGGGGCTTTTCCACCAGGACGTGCTGGCCCGCCTCCAGTGCGGCGCGGGCCAGCGCGTAGTGGGTGCGCGCCGGCGTGGCGATGACGACAGCCTCGATGCCCGGATCACCCAACAGAGCTCCCTGGTCAGTTGTGGTGATCACCTGCGGGTAAAGCATCCGCATCCTGCTCAGTGCCTGAGGGTCCTGGTCACAACAGGCCACCAGTTTGGCTTCAGGGATCTGATGCAGATTGCGGGCCAGATTCGGCCCCCAATACCCGCAACCGATCAGACCCACCCGTACGGGATCGCTCAACCTCGCCTCCAACGTGCGATAAAATCAGCCCCAATAATAGCACAGGGAGCCACAAAACGCAACCCCAACCCAGACGATTGCGGATTGCGGATTGCGGATTGCGGATTGTCATTCCGCGCCCGGCAATCATTGGCGTCTCAGCATCTACGGCAGCAGGCCAAACTCGAAAGAAGCGACGGCCACCGCCACAGCGGGCTCTGTCGCTCCGACGCCGACGTGCACAGCGACTGGCTGCAGGACGTCCAGGGCCTCCAGCGCCTGCCCCGGCGCTGCGCCCTTGACCCCAATGATGGCATGGCCCCAGCGGAATTTGCCTCGCAGATCGCCCGCTGCGCCGATGCTGCGCAAGGCCGACACCGCTTCCTCCCCCAGGTTCATGGCTGCCTCGTCGGCCACGGCCACAGCCACGATGCTCCCCTCCGGCAGGGCAGCGATGAAGTCAGCCAACCGTTGCGAAGCCAGGGGATCCAGATGCGTGTCGAAGCTCTCGCCCGCCAGCACCGCCCCGGCAGGGTTGAGGGCCACGACGTTATAGCCCCGCCGGTTGGGCGAAAGGTCCCGGCCGTTGACGTGGATGTGGCCCAGGTCATTGCCGCCGGTTTCCAGGCCGGCGCTTTGCACGACGATGGCCAGAGTGATCGTCTGTCCGGCGATCTCCACAGCGCTCGTGCCCGGCGGCGTGACGTCTGTCAGCGGGTAAAGCTGTGCAAAACGCCAACGGAAGTCGTTGAACCCCGGCTGCACGGCCCCTGCCGGCAGAATGACCTCATACTCGCCCCAACCGGCCTCCAGATCGAGGGTCGCCCAGCGCTGGCCCTGTGCCCATATTTCGACCGACTGCCCCGCTGGCGGCGCCCAGACGCGGACGCGCAGCCGCCGCTCGTCGCCGGCGAGCGTTGCCAGCAGCCGCGCCTCGCTCCGCTGCGCCCAGACGGCGGCCTCCCCCTGCACGCTGTCGCTGACCGGGCTCCACCCTTCCCCCAGATGCAAGCGCCCCAGCAGTGTGCCGAGGTCAATTCTCCGCTCCACCGACGGTGGCCGCGCGGCGCGGTACAAGAGAACACCCTGCTCCTCCGCCACAAGCTGCAAGGGCAGGACCTCTTGCGCGTAGGCCAGCAGTGCGGGACTGGCTGACGGCTCGTGAAGAACCACGTAGCGCACGCCCAGGAAGCGCAGCACCTCAGCGGCCAGCGCCCGGTCCGCCGCCTCCACCTCCGGCGGTATCTGGTGACCGTTTTGCACAGCGATCAGGCTGTTGAGCAGCGGGGCCTGGGCGAAGTACTGGAACTTGAACTCCGGATTGCGGGAGGTGTTGCCCCCCAGCAGCCGCTGGCCGTGGGCGGTTTGGTACCACTGCTCGAACATGATGATCACATCTTGCTGACCCAGCACTCGCGCCCCGTTACGCCAGCCGATGGGCAGTTCCAGCACGGCAAAGTCGCCTGGCTCGGCGGCGATGTGCTCGTAGATCCCCGGCACGCGCATGTCCGACAGAGGCAAGGGGGTGCTCAGATGCTCAAATAGAAAAACAAAGGAAATGAGGGAAACGAGGGAAAAGAGGCCCCTTCTTTCCCTCTTTTCCGTCCTTTCCCTTTGAGCCAGCCGGGCGAGGCCAAAACCAGCCAACACAGCGCAGGACAGGACGAGCATCACGCTGTAGCGGCTGGGATAGCGGTTGCCCTTGAAGAAGGGAAGCTGGGAAACGAGGGCGAAGGGGCCGGGAATGCCCGTGTCCTGTCCGTTGATGCGCAGCGTCGGCCCCAGCGTGAACAGGAAGAAAACCAGTGCCGAAAGCGCCCAGAAGCGGACGGCGGGCGAGCGTCGCCCCCGCCACAGTCCCCAGGCGGCCAGCAGCATCACGCTGTAGCCCAGGTAGAGGTGCTGCCCCTTGTCGTGAGAAAAGGGAAGCGCAGCGGCCAGCCTTCCGAACACAGGATGCCACTGCGTGGGCAGCAGGTAGCCGGCCAGATCGGCCGAGAAGACGTCGGCAAAGCCACCGCCGGAGGCGAAGAAGTCTCCCTCCGCCCGCATGTCGGGGAGCATGTTGGCCAGGAAGGGGGTGATGCCGAGGGCGAAGAGGATGGCGAGCAGGATAGAATTGCGCAGAAACAAGCTGATGGGTAGTTCGTGGTGCGTGGTGCGTGATGCGTGATGCGTGATGCGTAATCTGTGTCTTATCTTGCGTATTAGCTCATACAGAACGTAGAGGGCGATGAAGATGAGCAGGAAGGAGGCAAAGGTGAGTTCGACATAGGCCTGGAAGAGCAGGAACAGGGCGGCGAGCGCTGCGCTGCGCAGGCTGCGATCACGTCCCGCGCGCAGCACGTACAGCACCACAAAGGGTATCCACTGCGAGCTGGCGACGTTGAACTGCCCCAGGCTGGCGTAGAAGAGCTTGGAGGAGGAGAAAGCGTAGATCAGGCCGGCGAAGCAAGAGACAAGAGGCAAGAGGCAAGAGGCAGTTTGAGCTTTGAACTTTGGATTCTGGATTTGGGTCGCGAACACGTATTGCGCCAGCAAGTATGTGCCGTAGCCGCTGAGGACGAAGGAGGATAGCAATAGCACATTGGACGCCGGCACGAGGCCAAAAACGACCTGCAAGGGGACGGAAAGCAAGCCATTGAGGATGGTCAAGGTGTAGAAGGCCAGGTTGATGCCGATGGGACTGAACATCCAGCCGCAATCGAAGGGGTTGATCTGCCGATCCACCAGGGCGAACTTGACCCACCACAGGTTCCAGGCCAGGGCGGGGTCGTCAATGCCATCGCCGGGCACGTGCGTGCCGAAGTGCAGCGCCAGGGGATAGGTCAGGATCAGGCCGAGCACCGTGTAGGCGGCCAGCACGAGCAGATGGCGGCGGGTTGTTGGCTTGACGGATGGCATGAGCCAATGCTCCAGGTTTCGGGTTTCGGGTTCCAGGTTTCGGGTTGGATAAAAAGATTATGCCACCAGAAGCCCCTTTTGGCAAGCGATGACGCGTGATTCCATTTGCGCTCATTTTTCTTTTTCGTCCACTTGGGTTACAATGGTGTGGGTAAATCGGTAGACTGGTAGACTGGTAACTTGGTAGATTGGGTCTGCAGAGCCCAGTTTACCATTTTACCAATCTAAGGGTTCTGAGGCAGTTGTACTGCCGTCGTCGGGAGTGCAACTCCCTCTTAACTAAACCGTATTGGGCTTAAAGGGGGACAGTGACGATGAGCACGTTCAAAGAAGTCGAGAAGCTGCTAACCGCCATGACCCGGGCAGAAAAGGCTCAGTTGCTTCAGTGGGTGGTGCGCGATTTGGGTGACGCCTTTCCGGGCATTGACACTACGCCCGGCGTCTGTGGTGGCGAACCGTGCATCGTCCGTACTCGGATCCCAGTTTGGGTGCTGGCACAAGCCAGGCGGTTGGGAACCAGCGAAGCAGATTTGCTGCGGTGCTATCCAACTCTGCGCGCTGAAGACCTGACTAACGCCTGGGCCTACTTCCGTTCACATCAAGACGAGATCGAGCAGCAAATACGTGGGAACGAGGCAGCGTAGGACATGGCACGACTATACGCCAACGAGAATTTCCCTCTGCCAGTCGTCAAGGAACTGCGGCGGTTGGGTCACGACGTGCTGACCATCCATGAAACAGGCCAAGCCGGACAATCAGTACCTGATGAGAATGTACTGACCTTTGCCTCTGCTGATGACCGAGCCCTGGTGACTCTCAATCGCAAGCACTTCATACGCTTACACAAAGAACAACCGCAGCATGCCGGTATCGTTGTGTGCACTTTTGACCCGGACTTTGCAGGTCAAGCCCGCCGAATCCATGATGCTATCGAGTTCCAGACATCGCTCTCTGGACGCCTCATTCGCGTCAACCGGCCACCGCACTAAGGTGCTGCAGCGCATCAGCGTAGGGGGGATCTGTCGGCAGACCTCAGTGTGCCCGCTCGCCAATCTGCCAATGCACCAAACATGACCTACCAGCAAGCTCTCGACTTCATTTTTAGCTACACAGACTACGAGATGCTGGCCCGTTTCACCTACGACGCGGCTACTCTCGACTTGACTCGCATGGAACACCTGTTGGCGCTGCTGGGGAATCCGCACCGCCGCTTCCGTTCCGTGCACATCGCCGGCACCAAGGGCAAGGGCTCCACGGCGGCGATGTGCGATGCCATCCTGCGCGCCGCCGGCTTCCACACGGGGCTTTACACCTCGCCCCACCTGCACACCTTCCGCGAGCGCATCCGCGTGGATGGCCGGTTGCTGTCCCAGGAAGACCTGTTGGCGCTGGTGGAGCAATGCCGCCCGGCCATTGAGGCCGTGGAGGACATCACCACTTTCGAGATCATCACCGCCCTGGGCTTCCTGCACTTTGCCCAGCAGGAGGTGGAATGGGCGATCTTGGAAACGGGCCTGGGCGGCCGGCTCGACGCCACCAACATCGTTTCGCCGGATGTCACCGCCATCACCACCCTGAGCTACGACCATACCGAGCTCCTGGGCGATACGCTAGCGCTCATCGCCGGCGAGAAGGCCGGGATCATCAAGCCCGGCGTGCCGCTGGTCTGCGCACCGCAAGCGCCGGAGGCGATGCAGGTGATCGAAGACGTATGTCACCAGCGGCAGGCTGAACTGATCCTCGTCGGCAGGGATTGGCGCTGGGAAAGAACAGCGGGCGATTTGACCGGGCAGACGCTGCGCGTGCAGGAGCAAGCGGATGGCCATCACCCACCCGTCGTGTATGAAAACCTGCGCATCCCCTTGCTCGGTCAGCACCAACTGCTGAATGCCACGATGGCCGTGGCCCTGGCAGAGACGTTGCGCCGCCGCGGCGTGGCAATCCCCGAAGGGGCCATGGGCAACGGTTTGGCCCAGGTACGCTGGCCGGGTCGGCTAGAGGTATTGCAGCCGCACCCCTGCGTGGTGGTGGATGGCGCTCATAATCCTGATTCGGTGGCCAAGCTGGTGGCCGCGCTGGGCGAATGGTTCCCCCACGAGCGCATGGTGCTGGTCTTCGGCGCTTCCGAGGACAAGGACATCGAGGGCATGCTCAAAACACTGCTGCCGCTGAGCCATTGTGTGATCACCACGCAAGCCCGTCACCCCCGGGCCGCCGATCCGCACGAACTGGCTCAGATGATCGCCCCGCTGCTGCGAGCCGGCCAGTTCCTGGCCGTCAGCGAGAGCGTGGCCGGAGCCGTAGAACAAGCGCTGGCCTGGGCGCAGGCCGGGGATCTGGTCTGCGGAAGCGGTTCCATTTTCGTCGTCGGCGAGGTGCGGGAAGCGCTGGCCGACAGACTGCCGCCCGATGACTGGGCTCATGAAGCAGAGCCTGTGGGACATTGATGCAGAGAGAGCAAACTAACATGGATGAATGGTCTTTTTTGGATGGCCGACCAGGCTTCTCGCTCTTGGATTTGCTGGTTAACGATTCGCTGATGGGCGAGCAACGAGATGAAAGACAGGAAGCCCTGGCCGATATCGAGATTATGGAATATCCAGTGCTGCCCTTGCGCAACATGGTCGTCTTTCCGCAGATGGTCGCTCCCCTTTTCGTGGGCCGGGACCGTTCGGTGAAAGCGGTGGAAGCTGCCTCGGCCAGCGACGACTTGCTGCTGGTCGTCGCC
This sequence comes from Chloroflexota bacterium, assembly GCA_014383605.1. The sequence goes on along the minus strand of JACNHM010000577.1, from coordinate 13,694 downwards.
CAGCGAGAGGATGAGATTCACGATCCTGGCGTGCACGACCTGTACTCTGTGGGCACCGAATTCATCATCGGCCGCGTGCTGCGCATGCCCGATGGCACGACCAACGTGCTGGGCCAGGGCCGGCAGCGTATGCAGATCGTGGACGTGGTGCACACCGAACCTTACATCCGGGTGCGGGCACTGCCCATCTTCGAGCCCAGCGTGAAGGCGGCGTCGGTGGAAGCGCTGATGCGGGCCGTGCTGGGGCTGTTCGAGCGCTGCGTGGAACTGTCTCCCTATCTGCCCGAGGAGGCCTACGTGGCGGCCATGAACATGGGCGAGCCGGGCGCGATGGCCGACCTGATCGCTTCGGCCTTGAACCTGAACGTGGAACAGCGACAGGAGCTGTTGGAAACCCTCGATCCCATCCTGCGACTGCAGCGGCTCAGCGTGCTCCTGGGCAAGGAGCTGGATGTCCTGGAACTGGAGAACCGCATCCATGCCCAGGTGCAACAGACCATGGACAAATCGCAGCGAGAGTACTTCCTGCGGGAGCAAATGCAGGCCATTCAGCAGGAGCTGGGAGAGTCAGACGCCCAAACGCAGGAGATCAACGAGCTGCAAGAGAAGATCGCCGCCGCCCGCATGCCGGAAGTCGCCCAGAAGAAAGCCGAAAAGGAGCTGGAACGGTTGGGCCTGATGCCGCCTGCCGCGCCGGAGGTAGGCATTATCCGCACGTACCTGGATTGGCTCATCGAACTGCCGTGGTACGAGACCACGGAAGACAACATGGACATCACCCATGCCGAGGAGATCCTGGAGGCGCATCACTACGGGCTGCCCAAGGCCAAGGAGCGTGTCCTGGAACACATGGCCGTGCGCAAGCTGGCCGCCGACAAGATGCGCACGCCCATCCTCTGTTTCGTGGGACCGCCAGGCACGGGCAAGACCTCCATGGGCCGCTCCATCGCCAAAGCGCTGGGTCGCAAGTTCGTCCGCGTCTCCCTGGGCGGCATCCGCGACGAGGCGGAAATCCGCGGCCACCGGCGCACCTACATCGGCGCCCTGCCGGGCCGCGTCCTTCAGACCATGCGCAATGCCGGCAGCATCAATCCCGTGTTCATGCTCGACGAGGTGGACAAAATCGGCATGGATTTCCGCGGCGACCCCTCGGCCGCCTTGCTAGAGGTGCTCGATCCGGAACAAAACCACGCCTTCTCCGACCACTACCTGGACGTGCCCTACGATCTCTCCAAGGTGCTCTTCATCACCACGGCCAACATCCTGGATACCATCCCGCCGGCCCTGGAAGACCGCATGGAGGTGATCCACTTCCCCGGCTACATCGAGGAAGAGAAGCGGGAGATCGCCAGGCGCTTCCTCATTCCCCGCCAGTTGGAGGAGCACGGGCTCTCCGCCCAGGGGCTGCGTTTCTCCGACCAGGCACTGCGGTTGATGATCCGCGAGTACACCTACGAGGCGGGGGTGCGCAACCTGGAGCGGGCCATTGCCAACATCTGCCGCAAGATCGCCCGCCGCGTGGCCGAGGAAAAACCGTCTCCCCAGCGCGTCACGGCGGAATCGCTGAGCAAGTACCTCGGCCCACCCCAGTTCACGCACGGGCTGGCCCAGGAAGAGGACGAAGTGGGCGTGGCTACCAGCGTCGCCTGGACAGAAGCAGGAGGCGACCTGGTCACCGTGGAAGTGGCGCTGATGGAGGGCAAAGGCAACCTGACGCTCACCGGCCAACTGGGCGAGATCATGCAGGAATCAGCGCAGGCGGCGCTGTCCTATGCCCGCTCCCGTGCCGAGGAGTACGACTTTGCCGATGTGGAGTTCGACAAGGTAGACATCCACATCCACCTGCCGGAAGGGGCCATCCCCAAGGACGGGCCCTCGGCGGGGGTGACCATGGCCACGGCGCTCATCTCCGCTCTCAGCGGGCTGCCGGTGCGCCGCGACGTGGGCATGACGGGGGAGATCACGCTGCGCGGGCGGGTGCTGCCCATCGGCGGGCTGAAGGAGAAGTTGTTGGCCGCTCACCGGGCCGGGCTGAAGACCGTCCTCCTGCCCAAGAAAAACGAGAAAGACCTGGTGGACATCCCCCGTCGGGTCAAGCGGGACCTCAACCTGGTGCTCGTGGAGCGCATGGAGGAGATCCTGGCGCAGGCGTTGGTGGATAAAGCATCGTCCACGTAGAAGGCAGGTATGTTGTGATGGAAACCCTCCGCAACCTGATTCTCATACTCATCGTGCTGGCCATCATCGTGCTTGTGGTGATGTTCGCCCTGGGGCGCTGCACGCCGCAGCAGCAGGGGCTGGAACTGCCACTGAACCTGGTCAACATCATCCCCGAGGCATGGGAGCCGCAAGACAAAGAGTTGCCCACCGTGGACATTGACGGAGATGAAGAGCAGGAATGGCTGCTCATCTACCGCTATGACTCGGCGCAAGAGGGGCGCGGCCCGATAGGGGGCGTGATCTACGATGCCCAGGTGGACATCTCACCGCATCAGTTGGGAGTGCCTATCCCCTACCGCTCAGCTTTCCTCGTGCCCTACAAGTTGCTGCCCGATACCCATCTGGGAAAAGGACAGGGCTACTTGGCCGACAGCCAGGTAGATGCACCTGAGCAGGTGGACAGCGACGGAGATGGCAACGTAGACGAGCTGGTCATCAGGGGCTATGGCCGTGATCCTGCCATCACCAGGCTTTCGATTTTCCGTTGGGAAGGCAAAGATAAGGGCTATTCGGTGCAGCACTTCCAGGGCAGCGGCGGCATCACGACCTCGGGCGACGATAGAAACGGTGTCATCGAAAAAGTCACCGTTCTTGATCGGCTGTACGAGCGCAGCCAGCTTTGCCGCGAACGGATCCACACGCGCCAGGGCGACGGCAGTTACCAGTCCGGCGACAGCTCACTGGTGTTCTGCTATGGCACACCGGAACATCCCTTCTATCCCGAAGGAGTTGTGCTTACCTTTTTCCTCTCTTCGCAGCAAGAGCGGCAAGCGGAGGTCATGAAGCCCGACGACGAGCCGGGCTTGATGACACCCAACGGACGCCGCGAGGCCCGTGATCTGGGCCTTCATCAGGTTGGATCGTTTCGTGTGCTGCAATTCACCTATCCAGGCGTCGCTCCCCCTTCCGGTGAACCAGCCACCGAAGTGAATGAGGAATTGCGGGGAATGGAACAGGTGCAAGTGTGGACGGACGTGGTAGGGGATGGCGAGCAGCGTACCTATTGCTGGCGCGTGGTCAACACGTCGTCGCAAAAGGTGAACGAGGATACTGTGTGGCGTATTGATGGAGTGTGCCGAAGCTGAGAGACAGCCAACGTCCAGCCAGTTTCAACACCAGGCCCCAACGGATGACACATCCGCTGGGGCTTTTGCCTGTTCCGGCCCAGGGCGTAGGGGCAGGCCTTGCGCCTGCCCAAGCCAAGAGTGACTGCAGGAGTCGCCCCTACCCCAGGACAACCAAAGGTATGGGTACGAAGACTAAGACAAAAACGGCCAGCATCAAGCAGGCCAAGACTTTTCGAGGCGGATCGAGTTCGGTGATGTCGTCCAGGGGAGCGGCGTGCACTCGCCCGAAAATGAGGATGAGCACCACGAGCAGCGACCAACTGAGTTGCCCGTACAGGAAATAGTTCAAGATATCCAGTCCGGCCAGGAGGCCGATGATGACCCCGGTCAGCCACCTTGCCCGCTTGCCCAGCAGGGTGTAGATGATGTGTCCGCCGTCGAGCTGGCCGGCGGGGATGAGGTTCAGGCCAGTGACGAAGAGTCCGGCCCAGCCGGCGAAGGCCAGCGGGTGCAGCCAGACGTCCTCGCCGCCGCCGGGCAGGAAACGGCCAAAGACCAGCATCTTCAGGGCGATGTAAAGCAGCGAATTGCCCTCCTTGAAGACGATCATCCCCTCCGGCGCCTGCAAGACCTCGGGCCGGATCTCCGACAGGGAGAGGCCGAGGATGAGAACGGGGATGGCCACGGCCAGACCGGCCAGCGGCCCGGCTGCAGCCATGGCCAGCAAGCGGCGGCGATTGACGGCTGGGCCTTTCATGCGAATGAAGGCGCCCATGGTGCCGAAGATGGTCAAAGGCATGGGGATGAAGTAGGGCAGGCTCATGGGCACGCCCAGGCTGCGCCCGACGAAGTAATGACCCAGTTCGTGCGCCAGCAGGATGCCCATCAACCCGGCGGCGAAAGGCCATCCGGCCAGCAGGTTGGGCCGGGCGGTGACGTCCTCCACTCCGAAGCCCATGCCGGTGTACAGCACCGCCACCACCGTGGCCAGCAACAGCACGCCGGCCACCCACGGACGGGCCTTGGCCTCGGGCAGCGAGCCGCGCACAGCCCGGATCACGTCGGTATCATCCTCACGGCGGAAGAGCGTGGTGAAACCCAGCGCCCCCAGCCGCGAGGCCACGAGTTCGTAAGCCTGCTCGGAGGCAACCAGCAAACGGCCACGCAACCGCACCATGAACGGTGTTTCCTGTTCCACGGTCACGTCCCGCGTGGCGAAAACGTCGGCCACGTCGGCCTGCGTTTGAGCAAGAAGCTCAGGTACGGAAAGGTCTGGCATCGCTATTCCTCCAACAGTCCCCAGTCCTTAGTCCGGGGTCAAAAAGGGATCCAGGCTTAAGGCTGGCATGACTTCGGACTATGGACCGAGGACTACGGACTACTAAAACTCGATCTTGCGGTGTCGCATGGCCACGCTCTGGGCCAGGCCCAGCCCCAGCAAGAGCGTGACCAGCGAACTGCCCCCGTGGCTGACGAAGGGCAAGGGAATGCCGGTCACCGGCAACAGATTCAGATTCATGCCGACGTTGATCACGCTCTGCACGAAGATGACCGTCGCTACACCCACCACGATCAGGCGGCCGAAGCTATCCCGCGCCATCTCGGCGATGCGCAGCAGCCGCCAGAGCATGATCAGCAGCAGCAGCAACAGGATCAGCGCGCCGACGAAGCCCAGCTCTTCGGCGAGAACGGAGAAGATGAAGTCGGCGTGGCTCACGCGCAGGAACTGGAGTTGGCTCTGGCTGCCGCGGAAAAGCCCCTGGCCCAGCCAGCCCCCGGAGCCGATGCTGATCAGCGCCTGCTCGATGTTGTAGCTGGCCGCTGGATCACTCTGCGGGTTGAGGAAGAGCAGCACCCGCTCCTGCATGTACTCTTTCAGGGAAAACCAGAGCAAGGGGGCGCCAGCAGCGCCGGCCAAACCGAACACCAAAACGTGCAGCCAGCGCAGGCCGCTCATGAAGATCATCACCGCTCCCACGGCGAGGAGCACGATAGCACCGCTCAGATGCGGCTGCAGGTACGTCAGCACCACCGGGGGGATCAGAATGGCGATGGCTACCAGCACATAGCGCCACCGGCCTATCTTCTCCTCGTGATCGCCCAGGAAGCGGGCCAAGACAACGATGGTAAGCACCTTGGCCAGCTCCGAGGGCTGGATGGAAAGTCCGATGTCAATCCAGCGCTGGGCACCCACCAACACCTGCCCGGTCACGAACACCGCCACCAGAACGCCCAGTGTGATGAGGTACAGGACCAGGCTCAGGCTGCTCAGCAGGCGGTAATCAATGGCCGCCGTCAAGATCATCAGCGCCAGACCCACCACAGCGTAGATGATCTGTCGCTGTGTCAGCACGGCAAGCTCCGGCGTGCTGGAAGTGGCGCTGTAGATCATCACAATGCCCAGGCTGATCAGCAGCACGGTGACGACGAGCAACACGACGTCGAAGTGACGCCAATATCTACGGGCCATGGCTCGCCTCGTCTGGCACAACGGCTCCGGCATCCTCTGCCATCAGTGTCGGCATCTCCTCAGCCTCCGCAGCCTCTCCTCTCTCCTGCAGATCGAAATACGCTCGCAGGATCTCGGCAGCCACCGGCACAGCGGCTGTTGAGCCTTCGCCGCCCTCCTCAATGAGAACCAGCAATACGATCTCCGGGTCCTCGTAGGGAGCGAAAGCGGTGAACCAGGCGTGGGTGGGGAGATGGCCCTGGGCGTCGCGGTCGGGCCAGCCATCCTGGTTGCGGTCAATGAAAAACTCTGCCGTGCCCGTCTTGCCGGCCACGGTGACGTCGGGCAACCGCGCCCCGGTTGCTGTGCCATGCTCCCAGTTCACGGCCTGATACATGCCCTCCCGCACCACGGCCAGATGCTCGCGAGCAATGGGCAGCTCGCGGATCAGTTCCGGAGCGAAGGGGCGCAGCACCTCTCCATCCGCACGGGTGATCTGATAGACCAACTGGGGACGATAGAGATAGCCGCCATTGGCCACCGCCGCCGTGGCGTTGAGCATCTGCAACGGCGTGGACAGGATATAGCCCTGGCCAATGGCCACGTTGTAGGTATCGCCGGTGACCCAACTCTCGCCGTAGGTCTGCCGTTTCCATTTGGCATCGGGCACCAGGCCGGCATTCTCAGCCGGCAGGTCAATGCCGGTACGGTGACCCAGACCGAAGAGTTGCGCGTACTGGTCGAGCATGTCCAACCCCAGGCCCTCGAACTTTCTGTAGCCACCGGACAGTTGATAGAAATAAACGTCGCACGATTCGGCGATCGCCGTCACCAGGTTGATGCGCCCGTGACCATATCCGAACTTGTGCACCCAACAGTAGAACCCCTGGTCTTGTCGCCGGTCCCAGGGATAGTACCGGTTGGGCAGCCAGATCACGCCGTCGTTGGCCCCATCCAATTCCTGACTGTCTCCCAGAAGGGTGCGCGGGGTGATCACACTTTCCTGCAGCGCGGCGGCGGCCGGAATGATCTTGAAGATGGAACCAGGAGGATAGATGCCGCTAATGACGTGATTCACCAGCGGGCGGTCGGGATCCTGCGATAGCTCCGCATAAGCCGCGACAGAGATCCCCTCGGCAAAGAGGTTATTGTCGTAGCTGGGCAGGCTGACCAGGGCCAGCACCGCCCCGTTCCGGGGATCCATGGCCACGGCCACGCCCCCGCGGCGGTATGCCGCCTGCAAGCCACGGTACAGCGCTTCCTCCACCGCTTGCTGCAACTGCAGGTCAATGGTCAGCACCAGGTTGCGGCCCGGAACCGGTGACCGTGGCTCGCCGATGGTGCGCACCTCACGACCATGCACGTCCACCACGATCGGCCTGTAGCCGGCCTGCCCCCGCAGCTCGTCTTCGAACGTCGTTTCCAGTCCAGCCAGTCCGACCCGTTCCGCCGGGCGGTACCCACGCTCGACATACACATCCACAGACTCGCTGGGAATCGGCCCCGTATAGCCGATGACGTGAGCGGTCAGCGAGCCGCTGGGGTATTCCCGGCGGGGTTGCACCTGAACCTGCACGCCGGGAAGATTGGGGCTTTCTTCCTGGATGAGCAAGGCAGTCTCACGGGGGATGTTATCGCTCACGAGCACGGGCCGGAAGCTGCTTTCCCGCGCGCCCGCCGCAACCTCGGCCTCGATTTCGGCGAGCAGGAGAGGCGTCTCCGCCTTGGGCGTTGCCGCAGCAGCGGGGACCGCCGCGGCCTCTTCGGATGTGTTCTCCACCTCTTCCGCAGCAGGCAGCTTCTCCAGCAAATACTTCAGACGCCGCAGCACGCCTGTTTGCTCCGCTTCCTCGTCGGGCAAGTCTTCGGGCACCACCACCACCTGGTAGCGGGGGCGGTTGCGGGCCAGGATGTGCCCCTGCCGGTCGTAAATCACCCCCCGTGGCGCCTCCTGGGACACGACGCGGAAGCGGTTGTTGTTGGCCCTCCAGCGGAAGTCATCTCCCTGCACGATCTGCAGACGCCAAAGCTGCGCCACCAGCGTGATGAAAGCCAGCACAACGACGATGCGCAGGGACAGCAGGCGCGACAGAGCCCGCCATGGCCGTCGGGAGTTCACCATTCCAGCGCCTCCCGCCCCGTCCGGCGATGCAGCCACTGGAGCAGCGCATAGATCGGTATGATCAGCAAGCCATTGAATATCATCGAGGGAAGCATCACCCGCAATAACGTGTCCAGCCAGTAGACGGAGTGGCCCGTGATGTACAGAAGGCCAAGATAGAGAAAGCCGTGGATCGGCGTGGCCGCCAGGGCAACCACAACAGGCAAAACAATGCGGCCGCGAGTGATGGTCGTCTCTCCCAAGCCTGAAAGGAAGCTGATGGCAACCAGCACCAGGGCGGACAGGCCAAAAGGCCCGCCGGAAAACAGATCCAGACAAAGCCCCCCGGCGAAGCCCCACACGACACCTTCTCGCATCCCGCGCAGCACCGTCCAGGACACCACAGTCAGGAGCATCAGGTCGGGCCTGGCTCCCAGGATGACCACGTGTGGAGCCACGGTGGCCTGCAGCAGCGCAACCACAGCCAGCAGCGGGATGTAGAGATAAGGGCTGATGACAAACCTCCTCATTCAGTCCACAGTCCACAGTCCGCAGTCCTTAGGTCTCCAGTCCAATCCGGCTCGGGACTGGGGACTAAAGGACTGAGGACTGGCGACTAAGTGCTCAGGGGCCGATGATCTCCTCCGCTCCCCGCGGCAGGTTCCGCAGGTCTGCAAAAGGCACGAAGTTGGTGATCACCAGCACCTGCTCCAGGTTGCGAAAGTCAACGGTGGGACGCACGCCGGCCTGTTGGAACATCTCGTAGTCCTGCTGGTACACCTTGCTGATCTGGCCCATGACCAGGCCCTTAGGAAAGGCGCCGCCCATCCCCGAGGTGATGACGATCTCCCCCTCGTGAACCTCAACATCATGGGGGATCTGATCCAGCAGCAGCCCCCCACCGGCCACTCCCCGCACGACGCCCATGGCCCGGGAACTCTGGATCAGAGCGGTGACCGCGCTGTTGGCGTCGGTGATCAGCAACACCTCCGAGGTCGTATCGTGCACTGCGGTGATGCGCCCCACCAGCCCCCGCTCGGTCACCACCGGCATGCCCGACGTGATCCCATCCCTCTCCCCCAGATCAATCACGATGAAGTCGAGGTAGATGCTGGGATCGTGCCCGATCACGCGGGCAATCACCTCTCCGCCGCGGTAATCGTAGGTGGGATTGGTCCTGGAAAAGTCCAACAGGCGGCGCAGGCGCTCGTTCTCCGCCTCCGCCTCCTCGAGTTGCACGTTTTCGATGGTCAGGGCGTCGTTTTCCTGGCGCAGGCGGGCGTTTTCCTGGCGCAGGGTGCGCAAGTCGCGGATGGTCTGCAAGGCATCGCCAATCGTGTGGGCCAGGGTGCTGAAGCGGCGTTGGACAGGGGTAATCAGGCGGAGAACGACGTCCTCCACCGGCTGCAGATAGCCGACTTCTTGTAGGACGATGGCCAAGACAGTGAAGGCTATGAGGAGCAAAGGTACAACCCGGCTCTTGTGCAGACCTTCCATGGCTTACCGCATCGGGCCTCTCCGCTGCATGTCGGTCAGCACTTTGTGCAACGTGTCCAGCTCTTCCAGGATCATCCCCGCGCCCAGGGCGACACAGGTCATGGGATCGTTGGCGACGCGCACCTTCATCTTCGTCTCTTCGCTCAGCCGCTGGTCTATGCCCCGCAGGAGCGCTCCCCCGCCGGTGAGGACAATGCCCTCCTCCATCAAGTCGGCGATCAATTCGGGCGGGGTTTCGTCAATGGTATTGCGCACCGTCTCCACGATGGTGCTCACGGGACTGCTCAGAGCCTCCCGCAACTCCACGCTGCTGACCTCCACCCCCTCGGGCAGACCGGTGATGAGATTGCGGCCCCGCAGCGTGACCGTCAGCTCCTCCTCCAGCGGATAGGCGGAGCCGGCCGCGATCTTGGCCTGTTCCGCCGTGCGCTCGCCGATGAGCAGGTTGTACTTCTGGCGGGCATAGTTGATGATGCTTTCGTTCATCTCGTCGCCGGCGACGCGCAGCGAGCGGGAGACGACGATGCCGCCCAGGGAGATGACCGCCACTTCCGTGGTGCCGCCGCCGATGTCCACGACCATGCTGCCCGTGGAATCGGTGATGGGCAGGCCGGCGCCGATGGCCGCCGCCATGGGCTGCTCCACCAGGTAGGCCTCCCGTGCCCCGGCGCTGATGGAGGCATCGTGCACCGCCCGCTTCTCCACCTCGGTCACGCCGCTGGGGATGCCCACCACCACCCGCGGGCGGGGCACGCGCATCACCATGCGCTCGTGCACCTTGTGGATGAAGTAGTGCAGCATCTTCTCGGTGACGTCGAAGTCGGAGATGACGCCATCCCGCAGCGGACGGATGGCCATGATGTTGGCCGGCGTGCGACCGACCATCTCCTTGGCCTCGGCGCCAATCGCCAGCACCTTCTTCGTCTTCGTTTCGATGGCCACCACGGAGGGCTCGTTGATGACGATGCCTTTGCGTCGCACGTAGACCAGAGTGTTGGCCGTTCCCAGATCAATGCCGACATCCAGGGAAAAGAGCCCCAGGAACCAGTTGAGAGGGCTGACCACGTGTTTTCTCCTCGACAATCAATGATGTGTGACCAGGGGAACGTTCCTGCCCCCCTATCACCGCGCATTATACCACAAGTTGTCCCATAGGGAAAACGAGTGGTATAATGTTGCAAGTTGGAGAATAGAGGTTGGAAGCTGGAGAACGGAGGTTGGAGGATGGAGGGCGGGAAGCTGCTGAGCAGGGTGCGACAGGCTGTGGAGCGATACCACCTGTTGGCCTCTGGCGAGCGGGTCGTGGTGGGGGTTTCGGGCGGCCCCGATTCCCTCTGCCTGCTGCACGTCTTGCGCCAGTTGCAGCCCCAATACGATCTGCAGCTTCACGTGGCCCACCTCCATCATGGCATCCGCGGCGCCGAAGCGGACGCCGACGCCGCCTTCGTGGCCGAGACGGCCTCAGCCTGGGGACTGGACTGCACCGTGGAGCGGGCGGATGTGCCCGCCCTGGCCGCGCCGCCCGGCGTCGCCCCGGAAGAGGCGGCGCGCCAGGCTCGCTACGGGTTCCTGGCGCGCGTCGCCCGGCGCGTCGGCGCCCGCACCATCGCCGTGGGGCACAACGCCGACGACCAGGCGGAGACCGTGCTCATGCACTGGCTGCGCGGCGCGGGCTTGGCCGGCCTGCGGGGCATGCTGCCCATGACGCCGCTGGACACGCTGCGGCTGGCCCTGCTGCCGCCTGATGAGCGGCCCGATACCCGCGGGCTGCGGCTGGTGCGCCCCCTGCTGGAAGTCCCGCGCACCGAGATCGAGGCCTACTGCCAGGAGCATGGCCTGCAGCCCCGCTTCGACCGCTCCAATCTGGACACCACCTTCTACCGCAACCGGCTGCGCCACGAGCTCCTGCCCCTGCTGGAAACGTACAACCCCCAGGTGCGAGACGTCCTGCGCCGCTCGGCCGCGGTGATCGCCGACGATCACGCCCTGCTACGAGTCCAGCTTGAGCAAGCCTGGGCGCGCACGGTCGTCGCCGAAGGGGAAGGGGTTATCGAGTTCGATCTGGTGGCCTGGCGGGCGTTGCCCCGCAGCCTGCAACGGGCCACGCTGCGGGAGGCGGTGCACCGCTTGCGGCGCAGCCTGCGCAACATCAACTGGGTGCACATCGAGAACGGGCTGTGGCTGGCGCGGGAGAAGTCCACCGGCGCCCAGGCCACGCTGCCGCAAGGTCTGCTGCTCACCCTCGGCTACGATCGGCTGCTCGTCGCCGAGGAGGGGTACGATCCGCCGCCGCCCGATCTGCCGCTGCTGCACGCGGCGCGGCTGGCGCTGCCCGTGCCCGGCCTGGTCACCTTGCCGGACACGGCCTGGCAAGTGGAGACAACGCTGCTGCCGCCGGCCGCGCTGCCGGCGGACTGGGAGGAGAATGCCGACCGCTGGCAGGTCTTCCTGGACGCCGACGCGGTGGGGTCGGAACCGATCCTGCGGCTGCGGCAACCGGGCGACCGCTTGCAGCCGCTGGGCATGGGCGGGCGGAGCGTCGCCCTCGCCGCCTTCATGATCAACGTCAAGCTGCCGCGGGAACTGCGCGACCACTGGCCGCTGCTGGTGGGCCGGTCAGGCATCGCCTGGGTGGTGGGCTACCGACAGGACGAGCGGACGCGAGTTACTGCAGCCACGCGACAGGTGTTGCACGTGCGTTTCCGCCGTTCTCGCTGAGGAGAAAGACATGACCAGAGTATTCCTGAGAGCCGGCAAAGAGAGACCTGTCCGGCTGCGCCATCCCTGGCTGTTCTCCGGTGCCCTGGGGCGCATCGAAACCGAAGCGTCTGATGGCGACGTGGTGGACGTGGTCAGCGCCGGCGGCGAGTGGTTGGCTCGCGGCTATCTCAACCGCAGCTCGCAGATCACCGTGCGGCTGCTCACCTGGGACACCGAGGAGCAGATTGACCGCGACTTCTGGCGGCGGCGGCTGCAACGGGCCATCGCCGGCCGCGCCGCGCTGGCCGCCGATCCCCAGACCACGGCCTACCGGCTGGTGCACGCCGAAAGCGATGGGCTGCCCGGCCTGGTGGTGGACCGCTACGGCGACTGGCTGGTGGCGCAATTCCTGACCCTGGGCATCGAACGCCAGAAGGAAGCCCTCGTCGAGCTGCTGATGGAGCTGGCAGAACCACAGGGCATCATCGAACGCAGCGACGTGGCCGTGCGGCGCAAGGAGGGACTGGAGCGGCGCAGCGGCCTGTTGGCCGGCGACGCGCCACCGCCCCTGGTGGAAGTGCAAGAGCACGGCCATCGCTTTGCCGTAGACATCGTCGCAGGGCAAAAGACCGGCTTCTACCTGGATCAGCGGCAAAACCGGCAGCGGGTGGCCGCCTATGCGGCGGGGCGGGAAACGCTCAACGCCTTTGCCTACACGGGCGCTTTCGCCGTCTACGCGCTGGCCGCCGGCGCCAGGCACGTGACCAACGTCGAGAGCTCCTACGAGGCGCTGGAGTTGGCCGAGCACAACCTGGCCCTCAATGGCTTCGACCCCGACCAGCAGGCGGAGCAGATCGCCGGCAACGTGTTCGAGGTGCTGCGGGGCTTCCGCGACGCCGGACGGCAGTTCGATCTGGCCATCCTCGACCCGCCCAGATTCGCCGAGACCAGGGGACAGGTGGAGGCGGCCACCCGCGGCTACAAGGACATCAACCTGCTGGCCCTGCAGCTTCTGCGTCCGGGAGGGATTCTGGCCACCTTCTCCTGCTCCGGCCTGGTCTCGGAGGATCTGTTCCAGAAGGTCGTCTTTGGGGCCAGCGTGGATGCGGGGCGGGACGTGCAGATTCTGGAGCGGCTGAGCCAGCCGCCCGACCACCCCGTTCTGCTTGCCTTCCCCGAAGGCGCATATCTCAAGGGCTTCATCTGCCGTGTCTGGTGATGCTGCCGGCTTGCCCAGACCGCTAGAGTGATGTACAATATCTTGAACGATGAGCATGTGGAGAGGTGCATTCTATGAAAGTCTATGATTATAAGGTCATTGTCGAGCCGGATGAAGAGGCTGGAGGATACGTGGTCTCCTGTCCTGCCCTTGAGGGCTGCTACAGCCAGGGGGAGACGATCGAAGAGGCATTAGACAATATCAGAGAGGCAATTCTGCTGTGCCTTGAAGATCTACAGGAGCAGGCCATGCCTTTGCCAGATGCTTCAAAGATGCTCATTGGCAGTGTAGCAGTGGCAGTATGAGCACCAAACTACCTCTTGTCTCTGGGCAACAAGCGATACGCGCCAGCACTGCACTCTCTTAGCCTCAATACGGTTTAGTTAAGAGGGAGTTGCACTCCCGACGACGGCAGTACAACTGCCTCAGAACCCTTATCTG
>JACNHM010000158.1 GCA_014383605.1 Chloroflexota bacterium | reverse complement strand
CTACAGTCGAAGAAGATTTGGCAGCCATGATGGCTGGCGAATAAAGCCGAATCGTAATCGTTTGAGGTGCCAGGCACTTCCGAAAAAGTCGTCTGGCCCAGCGCCGAGGACGATTGGAAGGCGCCTTTGCTTTGAAATCCTCGGTGAAAGTGCCTGGCACCTGAACGCTTGCGCCGAATCGTAATCAGGGGAAAGATGGAGAACATGTTAGAACACCAAACCAGGAGGCGCCAGATTGTCCGCATTGATGAAGAACTGTGCGACGGTTGTGGCGCGTGTGTGTCACCATGCGCCGAAGGCGCTATCCAGATCATCAACGGCAAGGCACGTGTGCTGCGCGAAGAATTGTGTGACGGCGCCGGCTTCTGCCTGGGTGTCTGTCCCACCGGCGCGTTGAGCATTGAGGTGCGAGAGACGGTTGCTTTTGACGAGCACGCGGCCGAAATCGAAATGGAAAAGCGGGGCAAGACCTATATCGAGCAAACCTGCCATGTGTGTGGACTGGGCGAGGATAGCCAAGTGCTGCTCCCCTGTCGCAAGGCTGGCGCCAGCCTGTGGGTCTGCACCCGTTGCCTGCCGGCGTTGATTCACGGATGAAAAAGGGGGAGGAGGGGAGAAGCTATGCAGGGTAGCTCCCGTAGTATCCTCGTCGTTGACGACGAGCCGGCCATCGTTAATACGGTGCAGGCGTACCTGGAGAAAGAAGGTTACACCGTTCACGCAGCACGGGATGGACACGCAGCGCTGAAAGCGGCCCGTGCCTTCCGGCCAGACCTCATCGTGCTGGACATTATGCTGCCTGGCCTGGATGGCATTGAGGTGCTGCGGCGTCTACGCCAGGAAACCGACGTCTACGTCCTGATGCTGACCGCCAAAGCCGACGAGACGGACAAAATCGTGGGCCTCACCGTAGGGGCTGACGATTATCTGACCAAGCCCTTTAGTCCACGGGAGCTGGTGGCCCGGGTGAAGGCCATCCTGCGCCGGGGGCGGGGCGCTGGCCTGAGCGAGCCGGTGCTTGTCTTTCACCGCCTGCGCATTGAGCCTGACGCCCTCCGGGTCTGGAAGGATGATCAGCCCGTCGAGCTGACCTCCATCGAGTTCGAGCTCCTGCATACCCTGGCCCGACATCATGGTCGGGTGTTGAGCCGGGAGCAACTCATCGAACAGGTGTGGGGCTATGATTACTACGGCGACGAGCGGGTGGTGGACGTCCACATCGGGCGTATTCGCAAGAAGGTGGAAGACGACCCGGCGAACCCGACGCTGATTGTCACTGTGCGGGGCGCCGGCTACCGCTTTGAGTCGCTGCCCTGAGCCCTGTCCTGAGCCTAGTCGAAGGGCCGTCGAAGGGATGATTTGGCATGAAGCTACTCCAAACACTTCAACAACGGTTGGGCTGGAAGTTACTCCTATCGTATTTGGTCATCATGGTGGTCGGGGTGGTGGTCCTGGCCGGCACGGCCCAGTTCCATGCTCCCGCCGCCCTGGCTCGCCACATCGCCCGCATGGAGGCCTTGCCGGGCTATGATCCGGCCCTGGCGGCCGACCTGCACGAAAGTTTCCAGGCCGCCGTCAACGAAATCCTGGTGGTCGCAACCCTGGCTGCTTTCCTGGCCGCAGTGGTCGTGAGTACCTTCACCGCTCGGCGCATCGTTGGCCCCATCCGTGCCATGATGGAAGCCAGCCAGCGTATCGTCGCTGGCGATTACCGCCAGCGGATCCAGGCGCCCAGTCGGGATGAACTGGGTTCCCTGGCGCGGGCTTTTAACCGGATGGCCGAGACCCTGGAACGGACGGAACAGCGCCGGATGGAACTCATCGGCGACGTGGCCCACGAGCTGCGCACCCCCCTCAGCAGCGTCAGGGGCATCATGGAAGGCTTGGTGGACGGCGTGCTGCCCCCTGAACCGGCCGCCTTTCTGCTAGTCCAGCGGGAGGTTGGCCGGCTGCAGCGGCTGGTGCATGATCTCGAAGAACTCTCCCGCGCCGAGGCGGGCCAGATCCCGCTTGAGCTTCACTCGGTCGCCCCGGCCGACCTGGTGCGTGCCGCTGCCGACCGTCTGCGGCCCCAATTCGAGGACAAAGGCGTGAACCTTCACGTTGATGTCCCGACGAACCTACCCCAGGTACGGGCCGACCCCAATCGCATCATACAGGTGTTGCTCAACCTGCTGGGCAACGCCCTGCAGTACACGCCCTCCGGCGGCCAGGTAACCGTTCGGGCCTGGCGCGATGGCCGAGAGGTGGTCATCGTCGTGCAGGACACTGGCATCGGTATCCCCGCTGAACACCTGCCCCACATTTTTGAGCGCTTCTATCGAGTGGATAAGTCCCGCTCCCGGCCTGGCGGTGGCAGCGGCATCGGCCTGACCATCGCCAAGCACCTCGTGGAGGCCCACGCCGGGCGCATCTGGGCCACCAGCCCCGCTCCCGGTCAGGGCAGCACCTTCAGCTTCACGCTACCCATTGCCCCCTGATCCCCCAAATTGTCATCAAATCTTCACACTCCCTTTAAGAACCTGTCACATTGATCGGTTATACTTTAGGCAACATAACGGAAGTCAGGCACAAGGTTTGTAGTGAGCCACGAAGTGGAGCGAAGTGGCCCTGTCTGACTACGAACAAACTAGGAGGTGAAGATCATGATGATGGGATTCGGTTTCGGCGGCTTGGGTATAGTCTTAATGCTTGTCTTTTGGGTGGTGATCATTGCCCTGGCGGTGTGGTTGCTGAGCAACATCTTCCCCAAAGCGGTGAATAACTCGTCATACCCTGCCACGACATGGCACAGCGACCTGTCCGAGTCGCCGCTGGAGATCCTCAAGCGACGTTACGCACGAGGTGAGATCAATCGCGAGCAGTATGACTTGATGAAACGCGAGATCTCCGAGGACACTGAGAGGTGATCGGCTACTCGTTAGGCAGGGCCAGCCGGCAGCGCGCCAGGTTCTGGACGAGCGGTTGGCCCGGGGCGAGATCAGCCGAGAGGAGTACGAGACGATTCTGCAAATACTGAACGATAGGAGGAAGTGAAATGGGATTTTGCTACAACGGTTTGAGCTGGGGTACCTGGGGCGGCCTGGGGACGCTTGGCCTGATCCTGAACCTGGTGTTCTTCGTGGGTGTAGTGGCTGTGCTGGGGCTGGGGACCGCCTGGCTGGTCCGGCAACTCAGCCGTCGGCCTGCGGCCTCTGGGGCAGGGGTGGATCCACTGGAGATCGCCCGGCGGCGGCTGGCAGCGGGGGAGATCTCCTCACCCGAGTTTGAGGAGATTCGGGACCGGCTTCGACGCTAAAGGGAGGGGTTCCCTGCCGGCTACCTGTGGGCGGGGAACCCTTTCTCATGCTCGCCGAATGGCGGGGGTGGAAACAGGCCAAATCCATCTTGTTATTAGGCGGTCGCTGTGGTATAATGTGTTAAAGCTATGTGATCGGCTTCAGCGTTCAGGCCGGTCACGCAAAGGAGGTAGTGTACGATGAAACAGAGCGTGACATTAGCACTCAAGGAGTACGTAGGCCCTGACTGCCCCTGCCGCCTGGAGGACCGCGTCCAGGCGCTCCACGGCGTGCACGAGGTGCACATCAACCCGGTGGCCGACACGGTGCACCTGGTCTACGATTCCGACGTCGTGAGCCTGGAGCACCTGAAGCATACGCTGGCCCAACTGGGCTGCTCCTGCGAGGGCGAGGAGGAGCACACGGCTCATGCTCACATGGAGCACGAGCATCACAAGGCCGAGGGCCACGACCACCACGCCATGATGGAGCAGGACTTCCGCCGCCGTTTCTGGGTGGTGCTGGCTCTCACCATCCCGGTGCTGCTGCTCTCCCCCACCATCCAGCAGTGGTTTGGCTTCTCGCTGACCTTCCCAGGCTACCGCTACCTGCTCTTCGCCATGGCCACGGTCATCACCTTCTACGGCACCTGGCCCTTCTACAAGAACGCTCGCAAGGCCCTGCGCACTGGCATCCTTGACATGAGCGTGCTGGTCAGCATTGCCGTCTCGGCTGGCTACCTGTTCAGTGTCGGCTCCACCTTCTTCTTCACGGCGGTGGACTTCTACTGGGAGGTCAGCACCCTGGTGGCGGTGCTGCTGCTGGGCCACTGGCTGGAGATGCGCGCCGTGCGCGGTACGGCTGGCGCTCTCAAAGAGCTGACCAAGCTCATCCCGCCTACGGCCAACCGCGTGGTTGGCGACCGTGTAGAAGAGATTCCTACGTCTGAGATCCAAAAAGGCAATTTGTTGTTGGTGCGCCCTGGCGAAAAGGTGCCCATGGATGGTCGCGTCGTGGAGGGACAGAGCAGCGTCAACGAGGCCATGATCACCGGCGAATCGAAGCCGGTGACCAAAACTGTCGGTGATGAGGTGATCGGCGGCACGCTCAACGGCGAAGGCGCGCTGCGCATTCGCGTGGAGAAGACCGGCGAGGAGACGGCCCTGGCCCAGATCATCAACCTGGTCAAAGAGGCGCAGGCCTCCAAGCCGCCTGTGCAGCGGCTGGCTGACCGCGCGGCTCACTGGCTGACTATCATCGCCGTCGTGGTAGCATTGCTCACCTTTCTGTTCTGGTTCTTCATCAGTGCACAATCGGCGGTCTTCGCCCTCACCCTGGCGGTGACGGTGCTGGTCATCGCCTGTCCTCACGCCCTGGGATTGGCCATTCCGGTGGTGACGACCATCTCGACCTCGCTGGGCGCGCGCAACGGCATGCTCATCCGCAATGCCGAGGCCACCGAAACAGCGCGTCGCCTGGACGCCGTGATCTTCGACAAGACCGGCACGCTGACCAAAGGGGAGTTCGGCGTGACCGACGTGGTGCTGTTGGGGGATTGGGACGAGGAGACGCTTTTGCGCCGTGTGGCGGCGGTGGAGATCAACTCTGAGCACACCATTGCCCAGGGCATCGTGCGCGCCGCCCAGGAGCGGGGCTCGGTCAGAGACCTTCGCCCAACCTTGCCGCAGGCGTCTGACTTCGAAGCGATACCCGGCAAGGGAGCGAAGGCCACTGTCGAAGGGAGTCATCTCTTCATCGGCAACCGAGCCTTGATGGAGCAGATCGGTGTGGCCGTGCCGCACGACCCGCGCCTGGCCGAACTCGGCAGACAGGGGAAGACAGTGGTCTACGCGGCAGCCGACGGTCACCTGCTGGGTGCCGTCGCTCTGGCCGACATGGTCCGCGACGAGTCACGGGAGGCGGTGCGGGCGTTGAAGAAGATGGGTCTCGAGGTGGCGATGCTCACCGGCGACAGCCAGGACGTGGCTGACTACGTGGCCGCCGAGTTGGGCCTGGACACCGTCTTCGCCGAGGTGAGGCCGGAGCAGAAGGCCGACAAGGTCAAGGAGCTACAGCGCCGGGGCAAAGTGGTGGCTATGGTAGGCGACGGCATCAACGACGCCCCCGCGCTGGTGCAGGCCGACGTGGGCATCGCCATCGGCGCCGGCACCGACGTGGCAGTGGAGTCGGCGCAGGTGGTGCTGATCAAGAACGATCCCCGCGACGTGGTGCGGCTGATCCGCCTGAGCCGGGCCACGATGAGCAAGATGACCCAAAACCTGGTCTGGGCGACGGCCTACAACGTGGTCGCCATCCCGATGGCGGCGGGCCTGCTGCAGCCGTTGGGCATTGTCCTGCGGCCCGAATGGGGTGCGCTGGTGATGAGCGCCAGCACCGTCATCGTGGCGGTCAACGCGTTGCTACTGCGGCGGGTCAAGCTATGACACAGACAACCTCGCGTGGCATCAACCGGGCAGACGTCCCAGGCGAGATCCCGGCACTCTCGCCGTCGCACTTCAGCCGCAACTGGCGCTGGAACTTTATCTGGGTCGCGTTAAGCGGCGCGCTGTTTCAATTTGGCGCTGCCTTCGCAGATACCGGCACAGTTGTCGCCGTATTCGTCGGTCGGTTGACGCCCTCAGCATTCGCGGTGGGGGCGGCCGAGTCCATTGCTCGCTACGGCTGGCTGCTGCCGCAGCTCTTTGTCGCCAATTACGCGCAGGGGCTGCGTTATCGCAAGCCGATCTATCTCGTCGGCGGATGGGGCCGGGCGAGCTTTCTCGCGCTGTTGGCAGGCGTGCTGCTCATCGCGCCAATCGCAGGGGGCAAGGACGGAGCGTTGGGCAGGGATGCGGCTTTTCCCCTGCTGGTCGTATTCTTCGTCCTGTGGACCGCCTTCTCGTTCATCTCAGGGTTGGCCGGGGTGCCGTACAATGACATCGTTGGGCGCGTCATCCCTTCCAACCGCCGCAGCCGGTTGCTGGCGGTGCGCTTTTCCGTCGGTGGTGTGCTCGCCGTGGGTGCGGGGTTCTTCGTCCGGGTCACTTTGCAGGGCAACAATTCGCTCGCACCATACGGGATCATCTTCGGTGTCGGGGCCGTCATGCTGGCGCTTTCCACCGGCTGCTTTGCGTTGGTTCGCGAGCCACCGTCGCCGGTCGTGCGCGAGCGCTCGGGGTTTAGTGCGTTCTTGCGCCAGGGCTGGCGTGTACTACGGGGCGACACGCGCTTCCTGCTGTTCCTTTATGCGCAACTCCTGGCCGGGCTGACAGCTATGGCGATCCCGTTCTACGTCGTGCAGGCGCGGCGGGTCAGTGGATTGGCTGAAGCCGAGGTCGGAACACTGCTGGCGGCGCAGACGCTCGGCGGGCTGCTGCTCAACCCGCTGTGGGGCTGGTGGGGCGACCGGCGGGGCAAGCTGAGCCTGCTGAAAGCACTGGCCGTGACCGGCCTGGTAAGCCCCCTGCTGGGGCTGATGGTGCCGGGGATGGCCGGCCCCCGATGGGCTCTGGCCGGGTACATGGCGACCTTCTTTTTCCTGGGTGCGGTGGCCGGCGGCCAGATCATCGGCGGCCTGAGCTACCTGATGGAAATCTCCCCCGACGATCGGCGGCCTGAGTACAGTGGCTACATGAACGCGCTGGTGGCACCAACCCGGCTGCTGCCCCTGCTGGCCGCCGGGCTGGCGGACGCCGTGGGCTTCGGCCCGGTCTTCGCCGCGGCGGTGGTTGCCGGCGTGCTGCGGCTGGGAATGCTCCAGATGCTGGAAGCCACGTCAGAATAGGATGCTTTATTTTGTACTCCTGGTGATCGCGGAGGTGCTGATGGACGGAGATGATGCCAGGCGCGTGCTGGTTCTGGTTGCTCACCCGGATGATGCCGACGTGCATGCCGGGGGAACCATCGCCCGCTGGGCTCGGGAGGGGTGGACGATTCACTATGTGGTCTTCACCAGCGGCGACAAGGGGAGTGACGATCCAACCATGACCCCCGAGGCGCTGGTGGCCCTGCGGGAGGCCGAGCAGCGCCGCGCCGCGGAGATCCTGGGTGTGCAGGGCGTGAGTTTCCTGCGCTATGGAGATGGCGATTTGCCCTGGTTGGGCCGGGAGGTCACCGAAGTCGTGACCCGCCTGATTCGCGAGTATCGGCCGCAGGTGGTGATGACCCACGATCCCTACGCCGGGCCGTCCCGTTATCTGACCTACCAACTGCATCCTGACCACCGGGCCCTGGGCTTTGCAGTGATAGACGCCGTTTACTTCCGGGCGACTGGACCGTTGTTCTATCCGGAGCAAATTGCGGCGGGGCTCAGCCCACACCGCGTCTCAGAACTGTACCTGTTCATGGGCGACCATGTGGACGTTTATGTGGACATCAGCCAGACCTTCGAGCAGAAACTGGCCGCGATCCGGGCCCACGTCAGCCAATGGGGGAGTCACCCGGACCTGGAAGGCTTTTTCCGGCGCCGAGCCGAGGGTTTGGGGACGGCTCAGGGCCTCCCGCTGGCTGAGGCCTTCAAGCGGTTGATACCCAACTGATTCACGGGAGGGAAACTGTAATGCCTGACTTTGCACGCCTGGCCGGACCGGTGCTGTGCATCGCGGCGCATCCAGAGGACATCGAGATCCATGCCGGCGGCACGGTGGCCCGGCTGGTGCAGGCCGGCCGCGAGCTGGCCTACGTCCTCTGCACCAGCGGCAACCGGGGCGCCAGCGACCCCACTCTGACGCCTGAGGCAGTGGCGGCCATCCGCGAGGCCGAGCAGCGTCGAGCGGTTGCAATCCTGGGGGTGCAGGATATCACCTTCCTGCGCCACGACGACGGCGATCTGCAGTACGCCGCCCAGGAGTTGCGAGAGCAGGTCGTGCGCCTCATCCGCCAGAAGCGTCCTCGCACCGTGATCACCCACGACCCCTTCCCCGGCGATGGCTCACACGACTCGTGCGCCATCTACCCCGATCACCTCACCGTCGGCATGACGACGTTCGAAGCAGCCTTCGTCGCCGCTCCCGGCCCTCTCTTTCACCCGGAACACCTGGCGGATGGTCTCCAGCCCCACAAACCAGACGCGCTGTACTTGTTCATGAGCCAGCGACCGGACACATTCGTTGACATTAGCAGTGTTTGGGGAACGAAGATAGCAGCGGTGCATGTGTACGAAAGTCAGGGGCGG
>JACNHM010000478.1 GCA_014383605.1 Chloroflexota bacterium | reverse complement strand
GCAGGCCGCCGAGATCATGGAGCCCTGGGCCGACTTTGTGAACCTCCTCCCGTCCGAGGGCGACGTGAGGGGACTCGGATTCCTGTCCCCCGACCTGGAGGTCGGGCCCCCTCCGCCGGTCGGGCTGATCTACGTCGAGTGTGAGCGCAGAGCACAAGGGCGGGACGCTGCGGCCATCGCTCGCAAGCTGGAGATCTTCCACCGGATAGGGGTGGGCCATCTCCACTTCTTCGTGCCCAACAAGGCAGTCCAGGAGGCAATCATCCGGGAGGTGCAGCGCTGGAGCCGGGAGCGCGAGATGGACACGCACATGCACATCTGCAACGTCAACGTCTGGCAGCGGCAACTGCGAGCGGGGAAACGCCAAAGGGACGAGGCTCCTTGGACGTTGGAGAAGGAGTACAAATACGCCCGGTTGCCCTTGTTCTGATATGTTGTGAGTTGATGCGCGTGGTGTAACACATAGCGCGTGTGGTGTAACAGGGGTGAATCATGATGCCGTTGCACCTGGTGTAACTAGCGGTATGGCACTAGGTGAGTGACACCATCCCATGTTCGCCCGCATCCTGGTGCAGCTCGTGCCCTGTCCGCCCCCTGCTTGGCCTGGCGCCTCCTCGTCGCCTGACCTGGCGTGGGAGGCGACGCCCCTGACCCGTCCTGTCCCGTCCCCTGCCTGGTCGTGGGGGGGGTGGTTGGGCGGTCTGTCCTGACCTTGGTCGGTCTGACCCGACCCTGTCCCGTCCCCTGCCTGGCCGTTGCCTTGGGGCCGGGGGTGGCGGGGGTGCTGGTTGATCTGGCCCGGCCCTGACCGGTCCTGTCCCTTGCCCGGCCACTTCTTGCGGGTGCCTGGCCTGGCCTGGTCCGTCCTGTCCCGTCCCTGTGTGGGGCTGGGACCGGTTGGTGGTGTGGGAGGTAACACTGGGTTCCTCTCCCTGCCCCCTGGGGGGTCATACCCCGGAGGGTGGTAGAGAAAGCACAGGGTGGCTGACGGCTCCCCAGGCCTGAAGGCCGGGGGTTCCGGGGAGGGTTGCTCCCACCTCCTCCAGCTCTTGGGCCGAGCTTGTCGAAACCCTGAGAGTTGAAGGCCCGGAACGATCCTGCAGCCTTTCCCATGCTCTCCCCCGACTTGGCCGATGGCTTATGGCTGGTAGCTGATGGTTGCCTTCCGCCATCTGCTGTTCGCTATCGGCCATCTGCCAACCGGGGTACAACATCATGGACCTCAGCTGCATTCACGTTGGTTCGCAGGCGACTGGCTCTGTCTCCGGGAAAACCCGAAGCTGGCAGGGAACTCCCTGCCACTCGCCAGTTGTTGTTCAAGGCTCGACATCGCCTGCACAAGGAGCGGTTCCACTCTCGGCCAAAGCTCTTCAGCTTTGGCTATGTCGAGCCTGTCGCCTTCCACGCATACGGCGAGGAAAGCGGAATACAAGTCACGTTGAGCTGCAACTCCACAGTCGCAGTGGTGCCAGCGTTCGGAGAGTGATTTCTTGTCGACGGTTCCACAGCCGTGGCAGAGCTGTGAGAGACGCAAAGAAGTGGGAAATTCGTTGGTCACGCCACCGGCACTCTCGCTCTTTCTGCGCAGCCTTTCCACGAACATCCCGGGCGCTCTTACCGAGACGCTTTTGCCATAGGCTCTCTGGAAAGCGCGGTAGGAGAGCTTCTCAAGATTGAAGTGGTCACCCATTCGCAAGATGATGTTCAAAAGGGCACCATGAAGGCTCTTACGATAGGCCGCTTCGCGGCGGCATAACTCGGCCAGCTTGGCCTCAGTCTGCTTCTGGCGGTTGGACTTCCTCCAACGCTTAGGGCCAGCTTTGATCGTCCCGTCGGGGTTGTAGTTCTCAGGGTTATTGGCCCTTCTCTGGCGGTCGACCTTCCGCTGAAGGCGACGGATTTCACCTTGCAGCCTCTCCAGCTCATCGCAGAAACGGGTGAGGAAAGCAACGTCCTCCGAAACGACAGCGATGGTCGAGGGGCCGATGTCCAGGCCAACGTCTCCCTGGCCAAGCTTGTTCTTGGGCTTTTGATAGGGGAACCCTTCGTTTACCAATTGGACATAGAAGCGGTTCCTGCCCTTGATGTTGCGCCGTACCAAGCGGACGTACTTGATGGGGGAATTCAGGCCGTGGGCGATGACTGGATCGTTGGCATCAATGATAGCTGGAAGCGTGAGGCCCAGCCACTCCACGCGATCGTCCCGCCAGCGGATGCCCTGCTTGTTGGTCTTGCCTTCCACGCTATCAAACTGATCCTCGCCTTTGAAGCGTGGTTTGCCCCTCTTGCCCAGGGCATGTTCCTTCACGGCGCCAAAGGCGCGGGAGGCCACGGTCTGGATGGTATTGGCATCCAGGTGGTCGCCGATCCAGCAATGGTTGAACTGCGTGGCATAGGCGTGCAGGTCGTACTCGCGGAAGCCGAGGGCCACGTCAGCCTCCCGGAAGGCGGTCGCCCGCTCTTTTGCCTGTGGCGAACCGTGCGGTCCCTTGGGGAGCTTCCCGGCCACCTGATACAGTTTCGATTGACGCAGCAGCTCCAGCCGCTTGAGGCTCTCTCCCAGGCAAGCGTTGTATACCTGACGGGCAGCCTCCAGCCGTTTGCGCATGGCGCGTTCATCTCCAGGCGCCACCCGGAGGGGTATTTCGGTGATGAAGGAAAGGGTTTTGCTGCGAGACATGAGTTATCGGCTTTTCTGTTGCTTGTCCTGAGCCTATCGAAGGGCTCAATGTACTGCTTGATGACGCTCAAAGGAGCGCCACCTAGGTGGCCACGAAAAATGGAACATCTGTTCTCACGACTCAGATTATACACCAGTTCGCCATTTGTGGCAAACCCAGGAAAGAGGGCCTCGCCTGTCGTTTGGGCGGCCTTTCCTCCCCATAGCTGAAGCTAGGGGCTACCAGGCCGCAATTCTGGTGTAACGCAGTGTAGCGCTACACTGCGTTACACTGTAGCGCGCTGTAGCGCACACTGTAGCGTGATCTCGCACACTTTGCACCGAGGGCGCTGTGTTTCCGGTTC
This sequence comes from Chloroflexota bacterium, assembly GCA_014383605.1. Next base: position 5,469 of record JACNHM010000478.1, on the reverse strand, counting down.
TGGCGGCGTGGAGGTCTCCGGGCGGTGGCGCTCTTCTTCCTCCGCCTCGGCTCTCCCTGGCCTGGTTTGTTATGTTAAGTCTCGTCGGCGGGGCTGGCGAGTTGCACAAGTCCGAGTTGGGATTTGACAGGGTATAGCAGATATGCTATGATATAGGTAGGATAGCAGATATGGGAAGAGTGCAATGAGCGAAAGGGCAAGTTGGTTCGCCGCAATGATCTTCGGCGAGCATCGGGATAAGATATGGGTAGTCACAGACGAAGCGGCCTTCTGGCGGCAGATCGAGCAGGCCGCTGCGCCTTGGGCCACGGAGAGAGTCACCCGCTGGTCGTTGAGCGGTGAGGGGTTGCTCATCGAGGCCCAGGGGGACATGGGACACTTTGCCCGGGCGCAGGCCGTGCGCTACGAGCCTGCTGGCGGGGCGGAAGTTGTGCCCGTGGGCCTGGATGGCCGGTGGATGCAGCGGTTGCTGGATCAGGCGGGCGGTGAGCAGGTGGCCCTGCATCTGCCGCCGAGCACCAAGAGGCCGGTGCGCATCGTGGCCGAGGACGGGCGGTGGCGGTCGCTGTTGATGCCCGTGCATCTGTGGGGGATGAATTGACAGAGGAGAGGATCTTCCAGGAAGCCCTGGGCATCTGCACGGGAGACGTCGTCACCACCTCCTACGGCACAGGGCCCTACGAGGTGTGGAGGATTTCCGGCCCCCGGCTGTGGCGGGATGGGCTGTGGCGGGCGATCTACCCGGCGACGGTGATCAGCCTGGCCTTGCTGTCCACGGGCCACACGGGGCCTGTTCGCTCCAGCGACTTCTGCTTTATCAACGATGTCCTGCGGGAAGGCGAGCGCTGGTTCACGCTCTCCGGCAATGAGGTGTTTGTGCGTCCGCCTACGAAGCGACCGCTCTTGCAGGTGGACATGTTCAGCAGCTACCCTCCCGATCCGCAGCCCTACCCCTACCAGGCTGGAGTGGATTACTCGGCAGGTGATCGGCGGCTGTGGCACTGCTCCTACTGCGGGCGGGACTGCAACGCCGAGCCTCCGGGGCCTTACGCCCCGCCGCCTTGCCCCTACTGCGGGATGCCGGCCAGCACGAACGTGATCGTGCTGCGACGGGGGACGTCGGGTCTCGTCCAGGCGCTGCGTCAGGGGAGCGGGCCTGGCAGGGGAGGTTGTTCTTGAACATCGGCGACTCGGCCACGCTGACCGGCGCCATCGAGCGCATCATATTCCAAGGCCCCGATGCCGGGAACGGCTACGTCGTGGCGTCGTTTCAGCCGGAGGGAGAGCTGTTCCCCATCACCGTCGTGGGGACCATGCTCGATGTGCGCCTGGAGGAGCCCGTCGAGGTTCAGGGTACCTGGGTCAGGCATCCTCGCTACGGGGAGCAGCTCAAGGTGCACGAACTGCGCTACGTGTTGCCGGCGACCACGCAGGGCATCGCGGCCTACCTCTCCTCTGGCCTCATCGAGGGGGTGGGGCCGGTGCTGGCCCGGCGCATCGTAGATCGCTTCGGGGTGGCGACTCCGAACATCATCGACCACTATCCAGAGCGCCTGTCGGAGGTCTCCGGGATCGGGCCTAAGCGGGCGAAGGCCATTGCGGAGAGTTGGAGAGAGCGCCGGGAGATCAACGACGTGATGATGTTCCTGCGGGGATTGGGCATCGGGCCAGAAACGGCTGTGAGCATCTACAGGTGCTACGGCAGAGAGACCGAGGCCGCGGTCAGGCGCAATCCCTACCAGCTCATCTACGATGTGCGGGGCATCGGCTTCACCAAGGCGGATGGCATTGCCCGCCACCTGGGCGTGGCTCAGGACGGCGAGGAGAGAGTGCAGGCGGGCGTCTATCACGTGCTACAAGAATGTGTGTCCGACGGCCACGTCTACGTGCCCTGGGACGACCTGGCGCAGCGGGCTCGTGATCTACTGCAGGTGGGCGCAGAACTCGTGCAAGAGGCTATCGAGCAACTGCGGAGTGCCCGACGCATCCACGTCGAGGAGAGCCTGTGGGTGGGCGGCCAAGCGGCAGAGGTCACGGTGCAGCGAGGCGTTTACCTGACCCGGTTGCACACCCACGAAGAGACGTCTGCTCGCCATCTGTGTGGGCTGGCCAGAGCCAGCAGTGGCCTGGCAATTCCGAATCCGCCCCCTGGGGGCTGGGCGACCTTGCTGGCAGCGTTGCCAGGCGCGGGGATAGAGCTCACCGTGGAGCAGGAGAGCGCCGTGATCTCCGCCCTGACCCACAAGGTCACCGTGCTCACGGGTGGTCCGGGCACGGGCAAGACCTCGGCGGTGCAGACGCTCATTGCGTCGCTGGAGCACTTCGGCCACGGCGCAGACGACTACGTCCTGGCCGCTCCCACCGGCCGGGCGGCCAAGCGGCTGGCCGATCTCACCGGTCGGGAGGCCAGCACCATCCATCGCCTCCTGGAGGTGCAACCCCTCTCGGGGGGCGGGTTTGTCTTCACCCGCAACGCGCTGTGTCCGCTCGACGCCGGCATGGTCATCGTCGACGAGAGCTCGATGATGGACGTGGCGCTCTTCCACCATCTGGTGGAGGCCATTCGCCCCGGAGCGCATCTGTTGCTGGTCGGCGATGTGGATCAGCTTCCCCCGGTGGGACCTGGCATCCCGCTGCGGGACATCATCAGTTCGGGCCTGGCCCACGTGGTGCGGCTGACCACCATCCATCGCCAGGCGGAAGACAGCTACATCGTGCGCAACGCTCACCGCATCAACGGTGGCCAGATGCCCATCCTGTCCGAAGAATGCAGCGATTTCTTCCTGCTCTCGGCAGAGGCGCAGGGGGAGATCGCCGACAATGTGGTATCGCTGGTGCAGAGCCGGATCCCGGGCTACTTCGGTGTGCGGCCGGAGGACATCCAGGTGCTCAGCCCCACCTATCGGGGGGCAGCCGGCGTCGATGCGCTCAACGCCCGGCTGCAAGAGGCGCTCAACCCGGCAGTCCTCGGGGAACCGACGCTGGTCCACGGCCGGCGAGCGTTCCGGGCTGGAGATCGGGTCATGCAGACCCGCAACGACTACAAGTTGGATGCGTACAACGGTGACATCGGCTACGTCGAGTCTGTCCATCCCCAGGACGGTGTCATGTACGTCAACGTGGACGGCAGAACCGTCGAGTATGACATGGGAACCGTGGCGAACCTGACGCACGCCTTCGCCTGCACCATTCACAAGGCGCAAGGCTCCGAGTATCCGGTCGTCGTGGTGGCGTTGCATCCGGCGCACTACGTGCTGTTGCAGCGCAACCTGCTGTACACGGCGGTCACGAGAGCGCAGCAGGTCGTCGTCATCGTCGGCGCTCAGAAGGCCATAGGCATGGCCGTCAACAACAACAGGGTGGCCACACGCTACAGCGCGTTGGCCGAACGACTGCGAGGGGGATCTTCATGCGTTTAGACATCGTACAAATCGACAACCAACTGAAGCTGGAAATCGGCGACGTGAAACTGCAGATCGCCTGCGTCGTGGGCCATCTGCCGGCGGCTGCGGGCCCCGTCGAGCTGCTGGCCTGGATCGGGGCCACCTTCTTCGGCGAGCGGCCCCAGACCATCACCCCCATGCAGGACGGGGAGTTGGGGGACATGGCCACGGGCATCGTCTGGACCCACCAGGCGGGCGAAGATGCCCTGTGGGAGCTGCGGGCCTGGTCTGGCCAGGGCGATCCCTTTGAGCAGCTGCAGGAGCTGCTGACCCTGCGTCTGCTGGCCATCCCGCAAGCAGCGGAGCGGCTGGGCGTGAACCGCTCGCTGGTGACCAAGCTCTGCCGGCAGGGGAGGATCCCGGGAGCGTTGAAGATCAAGGGCCACGGCTGGCTGATTCCAGAGATCGGCCTGGAACTGTACGAGCAGGGGCGGCGCTGATGCCGGCGTACACCTTTGGGCCCCGCGACTACCTGCTCTTCATGCCCTGCGTGGCCACCGATCGGCATCGGGGGCGATTGCACGAGTGCCCTTTGTGCGGCGACCGGGTGTGGAGCTGCTGGGGCCATGCCGATACCCACTGGCAGGGGCACGGGCGGGGTCAAGGATCAATAACATGCCCTGATTGCGGGGAGGAGGTCGGTCAAGTTTTCGAGCCTCCCCGGCTACGGGTTCCACGCTCCGTGCTCGCCTGTGGCGAGATCAACGTTGGCGACCAGGTCTGGTGGCGTGTGCCGGGATCTGCCTTTCCTGGCCGTGAATGTTTCACCGTCGTTGCTCTCGATGGCGACGACGTATTGCTGTTACCGCCCGAGACACCGGACGAGCCGATATGCCATCTGTGTTGGGCTGGGAGCCTGTGGCCGGCGCTGCACCCGTATGTGGACAACCAACCTGCCGAGTTTCGGCTAGACGGCTGGCGGGACCCTGTGTGGGCAGGGTCGCCCAGCCAACAGTACAGTAGGGCACTGGGGCGATTGTGACCGAGACCATCTCTCTGACCACAGACCTGGAGCAGGCCTACTTCCAATACGCCGTGGAGACCATCACCGACCGGGCCTTGCCCCGTGTGGAGGATGGCCTCAAGCCGGTGCAGCGGCGTATCCTCTACGCCATGCACGACATGGGGCTGCGCCACGACCGGCCGCACCGCAAATCGGCCCGCGTGGTCGGTGAGTGCTTGGGCAAGTACCATCCGCACGGCGATCAATCGGTCTACATGGCCATGATCCGCATGGGGCAGGACTTCGCCATGGGCCAGCCTTTGGTGGATGGCCAGGGCAACTTCGGCAGCATTGACGGCGACAGCCCGGCGGCCATGCGCTACACGGAGGCTCGCCTGTCCGAGATCGCCGGCTACGTGCTCCAGGACATCGACCAGGACACCGTGGACTTCGTGGACAACTTCGACGGCAGCCTGCAGGAGCCGGTGATCCTGCCGGCGGCGCTGCCCAACCTGCTGGTCAACGGGGCCACGGGCATTGCCGTGGGCATGGCCACCAACATCCCGCCGCACAACCTGGGCGAGGTGTGCGATGCGGTGGTCTGCGTGGCCCAGCGCTGGCGGCAGCGGGACGAGATCGGCGTGGACGAGCTCCTGCAGATCATCCCCGGCCCCGACTTCCCCACCGGTGGGGTGGTCTACCGCTACCGCAACGGCGACCACGGCGAGCGGGAAGACACCATCCGGGCCGCCTACGAGACGGGGCGGGGCCGCATCGTGACCCAGGCCCGCGTGGACGTGGAGGAGATCGGCGGCGGCAAGGTGAACCTGGTGGTCTCGGAGCTGCCCTACGGCGTGCAGAAGTCCACCCTGCTGGAGCGCATCGCCCGTGAGGTGCGGGAGGGCAGGATCGGCGGCGTCACCGACCTGCGGGACGAGTCGGACTACCAGGGGATGCGCATGGTCATCGAGGTCAGCCGCATGGCCAGCGGGCAGGAGGTGCTGGAGAGCGTCCTCAGCCGCAGCCAACTGCGGGAGACCTTCGGCGTCAACGCTCTGGCGCTGGTCGCCGAGCAGGTCAATG
>JACNHM010000240.1 GCA_014383605.1 Chloroflexota bacterium | reverse complement strand
TTGGACTAATTCTACTTGAACTATCGTAGTTGTCCAATTCTAGGGGGTCACTACACTTTCGGCACGAAAGACTTTCTTTAACGACGTTCGGGCGCTGCTGCGCTATCTCCTATTCGAAAGTTGGGAACATCTGCTCGACTTTATGCTTGAGCACCTCGAGGTGGTTGTCCCACCGTAATACTAGCTAGACTTGAGTTTCAAAATGAGAATTGCTGTCTTTGGAGCCCATTCGCCCCTTGAAATTGCGGTTGGCTGTTGAGATGGTTACCTCGCCGGGGGCCATGCAGCCCTCGTGCGCCCCCAGGCAAGGCCCACAACCGGGATTGAGCAGCGTCGCCCCGGCGGCCACCAGGTCGCTGACGATGCCCCGCTCAATGGCGGCCAGCAATATCTCCCGCGAGGCGGGCAGCACCAGCAGTCGCACGCTGGAGGCGATGTGTTTGCCGCGCAGGATATCGGCCGCCGCCGCCAGGTCTTCCAAGCGACCATTGGTGCAAGTACCCACCAGGGCCTGGTTGATGGGCGTGCCGGCCACCTCGGTGACCGGAACCACGTTGTCCACTGTGTGCGGCTTGGCCACCTGCGGGGCGAGCTCGCTCACGTCGTATTCAATGACCCGCTCGTAGGTCGCATCCGGGTCGGCGTAAACCTCCTCGTAGTCGTGGACGATGCGTCCCTGAAGCCAGGCGCGCGTCACCTCGTCCGGTTCGACGACCCCATTCTTGGCCCCCATCTCGGCAGCCATGTTGGTCAGCACCATCGATGCCAGCAGCAAAGGCCCCGAACGCCCCGTGGGTCGGTGTGTGCGAGTCGCTGCCGACGATGACCGCGCCAGGCCAAGCGTGCCCCTTTTCCGGCAGCACCTGGTGGCAGATGCCCTCGCCGATGTCGTAGAAGGACGAGATGCCCTGCTCGGCGACGAACTCGCGGATGATATGGTGGTTGATGGCGTAGGTCTCATTGGCTGCGGGCGTCACGTGGTCCAGCATGATGACGCTAACATCGGGGTCGGCCACCCGCTCGACGCCGATCTGGCGGTGTCGTGCGTCAGGAGCTTGTCAGGCCGAACGGTGACGATCTGCCCCGGCACAACGCTGTCCAGCCCCGCCTTGCGAGCCAGTACCTTTTCCACGAAAGTATGTCCCATTTTCTACTCCTTGAACAGCTTCCATCGTTCGATGGCCCGCCCGTCGGGGGTGAACACCGGATCGCCGATCATCTCCGCCCGCAGGCCGAAGAGCTTGCGCAGGCCAGCGAACATCAGCGCGGTGGAGATGTGCGCCGGCACGCCCCCTTCGGCGATGATCCGCTCGGCGCCAGGCAGGATGACGGGTTCGAACATTTCGTACTCCAACTCGTCCTCCGCCGTCTGCCGAACCTTCATGTCAGCGAAGTAGCCCACGCCTACCAGGTACTCTGCCAGCCCCTCCATAGCCGCCAGCGACGTGGTGGTGTCCAACTCCAGCCGCTCGTGCACCTCATCGAAGAGCACCTCCCCCGCCCGCCAGACCACCTTCCAGGCCTCGTCGCCCCAGTTCTCCCAGATGGCCCGATAAATGGCGTAGATCTCCAGATCGAAAAAGGCAGGATCAATCGGTTTCTCGTGCATTTGCTTCTCACCCCCCCAGCGACTTACCGTAGGCGAACAGGTTGCCCGCCTGAAAAATGTCCATCTGCACCTGCGAGAAGGGCTGCGCCTGGATGGGCTCGGTCGGAGACCTTCGCCCATCGTCCAAGACCTCCCCGCCGTAGAGCGACAACTGGCCGGTCTCGAAGTCCACTTCCAACTCAGCGCCGGTCTTGAATTCGCCTGGTTTCGACAAGCTCAACCCAAGCCGCTCGGTGAGCCCAGGAAGTGAGACGATGGGAAAGCCGCTGTTGATGGCGTTGCGCTTGTAGATCGCGCCAAAGCTCTCGGCCACGATGGCGCCGATGCCCAGCGCGCGGAAGCAATCCACCGCCTGCTGCCGGGACGACCCCGCACCGAAGTTCTTCCCCGCCAGGATGATATCACCCGGCTGGGCCTTCTCAGCGAAATCCTCCCAGCCCTCCAGGTTGCCCAGCGCGTACTGGCCCATCTCCTCCACGTCGGTGATGTGCAGGTGGCTGTTGTGGAAGATCATGTCGGTGTCAACGTCGTCGTACAGTTTGCCGTCCGGGTCAGTCAGCACCCAGATGCACCCCTTGATCTGTGTAGCTTTCATACTCAACCCTCCATTTCCGCCCGCGGTGGGCCGCCGCATCCGCCGTCTGGCCGCTGAACGCGGTCGTCCAGTGGGAGCAGACAAGGTTTCAGAGTTCCAGGTTTCAGGTTGCAGAACTTGAAACCTGGAACTCGCAACCTGAAACCAGTAAGCTTACGCTTCCGGCACAGTGATCTCGCCCTTGAGCGCGGTCCACGCCGCCGTGATCGGGCTGGCCAGGTAGATGATGACCTTCATCAGTAGGCGGTACCTCGAACCAGGTCTTGCCCGTCTTGAAGGCGAAGGCGATGTCCTGGTCGCCCATCCCCTGGCCGAAGGCCCCGATCGCGCCCAGGATGTTGAGGTGGCTGTCGGTGCCCACGAAGGTGCAGCCCGGCACGGCCAGCCCCTCCTCGATGGCCACGTGCGACCCGATGCCAGCGTTCACGTCGTAGACCTTGATCCCTTTCTCGCGCGCTGAGTGGAACTGCTCCTGGCTAGCCACTCCCGATCCGGAGCCGAAGTACCCATCAACCGGGCCAGACGAGAGGATGATCCGCGCGGCGCGATAGACCTTGCTGGCCGGGGGGTTGCCGCTGGTGTCCACGTAGGTCGCCAGCTTGAAGCCCTGGTTGAGCACGGCATCCATGCTCATCATCGAGCCGCCGCCCCCCGCCCCGTGGAAGCCGACGCACCCCTGGCCCTTCTCAAAATCCTCCGCCATCTGAATGAAGTAGAACGTGCCCCGGTAGTCGTTGGCCTCCACCTCGTAGGCGATCCGTTCCAACTCGGTGGGTGGACGATCCAACTCGCGGGCAAAGGTGATCCCCAGGTCCGGGTGGCGGAAGACCGCGTAGTCATCCACGGTGATGCGGCAGTCGGCGGCGTACAGCTTGCCGTCGGTGGTCTGCACCAGCGGGTTGATCTCAGCGGCGCGGGCCTCGTAGGTGCGGGCCACATCGTACAGCCTGGCGATGATTCCGCCGATGTCGCGTTGCAGCTTGCCCGACAGCCCCGCCCGGCGAACCAGGTTGCGGGCCTGGTAGCCCATCAGCCCGGACTCGATGTCCACGTGGGTCTGGGCCACTGCCTCCGGATGCTCGGCGGCGATCTCCTCGATGCCGGTGCCGCCCACACTGGAGAACAGCACCAGCGGGGCCTGCGCGCAGTCGTCCACGATGACCCCGGCGTAGAACTCGCGGGCGATGTCCAGCCGCTCTTCGACTAGCACCTGGTCCACGGTGAAGCCCTTGACCCTCATGCCCAGCATGCCGCTGGCCGCAGCCGCCGCCTCGTCGGGGGTGGTCGCCCGCTTGATGCCGCCCATCCCTGCCCGGCCGTACGTTACTCCTTATGACCTTCGCTCAACATTGTCAGCGTCTCCGCCACTCGCGCGGCTGTCTCCGGCTCCAAGGGCACAGTGGCCTGGATGTCTTCCAACACGTCGCGGCCGAAACGAGCCGCTAACGCTCTCGCTTCCATCGGGTACAACTCCAGCGCCAGCAGGAACTGGCCCGGATTGACGATAGCCACGTCCCTGTAGCGGCGCATATCCAGCAGATCGAAGTCGCTGCTAACCAGGTAATGAGCCTCTCCCTCCACTGCGCAGGCCAGAAACTTGTCGTCCTTCGGATCCCGGCAGGCACCGGACAGGTCCAGAACCCCTGGCACGTGCTCCGAGAAGCGTTCCAGCCCCCGCACCAACTCGTCCAGCGGAGCCGTGGCTAACTGTCGGATGGCCGGCCGGGCCAACACGTCGGCCAATTCAGCCCGCGTGGCCGGAGAAGAGAGCAAAGTAAAAGTGCCAGCTCGCCAGTGCGCCACGACCCGGCGCATCAGTTCGCCCTGAGTCAGCACGTAGCTGACCAATGAACTGGTGTCAATAACCACACGCAGCATGGCTTATCCCCCAGCAGCGGCGACTTCTTCACGGGCCTGCTCGATGATGGCCAGCACCTCCTCATCGCTCAGGCCCACGTTGCGCTCGGCGTTGCGGGCGGCAGTGAACTCCAGCCACTCGAAGAACGCTTCCCGCTCCCGCCGAAAACGCTGGATTCGTTGATATTCGTCCAGATTGATGATTGCCACCTGGGGGCGACCGAAGGTCTCGACGATGTAGGTTTCACCTCGCTCTCGCACCGCCTGTAGGACATCGGTCAACCGCTGCCGCAGATCGGTGGCACCGATACTCCGCTCCATAGCAAATCCCTCCCTAGAAAATTACAAGGCTTATAATGATTATAAATCTTATACACTTTTTTGTCAAACCACGGTGGCGTGAGGCCTGCGCAGCAGTTCATCATCAAGCCGGACGGGTCTGACGCAAGCGGTGCAGTGAATGCTCGGCGTGGGATTTTCCACCAGGAGGAGAGGTAGCAGCCCAACCAGGTTGGGTGTCGAGGGGTAGCAACGACCGTCCAGGGCTCAAACGGCAAAGCGCAAGCCGCGCCTACGACTGGCCTTCTACTCCAACATGGCCTCGATCTGGGCCATGATCTGGTCGTGGGTGAAATGGCTGAGGGTCATCGTGCCGGAGGGACAGGCGGCCGCGCAGGCTCCACACCCTTTGCACAGCACCTCGTTCACGCTCATGATCCCCCGTCTGTCATCGCGGGCCAGCGCTCCATAAGTGCATAAGCTCTCGCAGATGCCACACCCGGCGCAGAGATCCACCTCGACCACGCCGGTGACCGATTCGACCTTCACCCTGCCCCGCGACAGAGGGATCATGGCCGACGAGGCCGCGGCTTTGGCCTGAGCGATGGTGTCGGGGATGTCCTTAGGCCCCTGGCAGCAGCCGGCCAGATAGATGCCATCGTTGACGGTGTCCACTGGCTTCAGTTTGGGATGGGCCTCGGCAAAGAAACCATCGGGGGAACGGGGCAACTTCAGCAGCTCGGCGATTCCCTGGGCACCACGGCGGGGAACAACCCCCGTAGCCAGCACCACCAGGTCGGCCTCCATCTCCATCGGCTCGCCCAGCAGGGTGTCTTCGGCCCGAACGACCACCCTATCCCCACGCTTGTAGATCTCCGACACGCTGCCCCGACGGTACATCACTCCCTCGCCCCTCACCCGGTCGTAAAACTCCTCGAACCCCTTGCCGAAGGCCCGCACATCCATGTAGAAAATCGTCACGTTGGCCAGGGGCAGCTTCTCCTTGACCAGGTGAGCCTGTTTGGCAGTATACATGCAACACACTCGCGAGCAGTACTCGTTGCCCACGGTTTCATCCCGTGAGCCAACGCACTGGATGAACACTACGTCCTTCGGTTGGATGGTCGGGTGGTCGGGTGGTCGGGTGGTCGGGTCTGCCCCGTTGCCCGGCTCCCTGAATAGTCGCTCGAATTCGGGGGCGGTGATGACGTTGGGGTAGCTGCTGTAGCCCAGCTCGGGCTTGAGGCGGGCGTCGAAATGATCGTAGCCAATGGCCACTACCACCGATCCTACCTCAAAATGCCGGGCGTGTTGCGTGTTGCGTGTTGCGTGTTGCACCTCAACCTGGAAATTGCCGATGTAGCCCTCAATGCCCACTACCTCCGAAGAGGTCAGAAGCTCAATGTTGGGATGTTCCGCCACCGCCCTCATCCGGGGACCCAGCAGCTCCAGGCAGCTCTCCAGGGTGGGAAAGGTCTTGTTGAGCTGGGCCATCCGTCCGCCGATGGTCGGCTCCTTCTCCACCAGGTAGACCTTGAAGCCCGCGTTGGCGATATCGAGGGCGGCTTCGATGCCCGCTATCCCCCCGCCGATGACCAACGCCGCCGGGGTAACGCTCACCTCCCGCTCCTCCAGTGGCTGCAGCAGAGCGGCCTTTGCCACCGCGGAGGCTACGAGTTGCTTCGCTTTCTCGGTGGCCCGCGCCCTGTCCTTGTGTACCCAGGAACACTGCTCTCTGATGTTGGCCATCTCATAGCAATAGGGATTGATCCCCGCCTCTTGAACCACTCCCCGGAAGGTCGGCTCGTGCATGTTGGGAGAACAGGAAGCCACCACCACGTGGGTCAGTCCGTGCTCCCTGATGTCGCCCTTGATGAGCTCCTGCCCAGGATCGGAGCACATGTAGGTATAATCCCTGGCCACCACCACGTTGGGCAGCGTCTGGGCAAAGGCAGCCACCGCCTCCACATCCACCGTAGCCGCGATATTGATCCCGCAATGGCAAACATACACCCCAACTCGAGCTCTCATCATCCAATCTCTAATATCTAATATCCAATGTCTAATACCCGATATTGGATATTGGGTATTGGCTATTAGCCACCCAACTGCGCTATCAACGCCGGCACTACTTTGAACAGATCGTCCACGATGCCGTAGTGGGCCACCTTGAAGATGGGGGCGTCGGGGTCTTTGTTGATGGCCACGATAATGCTTGAGGCCTTCATGCCGACCACGTGCTGCGAGGCCCCGCTGATGCCCACTGCCACAAAGAGCTTCGGCTTCACCGTCTTGCCCGATTGGCCCACCTGGCGATCGGGCGGCAGCCAGCCGGCATCAACCACGGGGCGGGAACCAGCCAGCACCCCACCCAGGGCCTCGGCCAGTTTCTCGACCAGGGCCATGTTGTCCCCTTCTTTGATGCCCCGCCCCACGGCCACCACCACATCGGCCTGGGTGATGTCCACGTCGCCCACGGCCGCTTCCACGTATTCGAGGAACCTTCGGTACGCGATCTCCTCGGTCAGGGGTGAGTCCACAGCGATGATCTCGCCGCCCAGGGGCTCGCCCTCTTCGAAGGGGAAGGCCGCCTGCCGCGCAGTAGCCATATACGTGTCGGCCTGGCCGAAGGCGACCTTGGCGCTCACCTTGCCCCCATACATCTCCCGCACGGCGAACAGTTGCCCGTCCTCAAACCCCAATCCCACGCAGTCGGTGACCAGAGGCAAGTCCAATTGGGTCGCCAGGCTGGGAGCCAGGTCCATGCCACAGGCACTGTGCCCGATCAAAACCAGACTTGGCTTGCGCTCGGTGATCATACGAGCCAGCACCTGCTGATAGGCTGCGGAGTTGAAGTGCTCGAGTTGCTCATCTTCAACGACCAAAACCTGGTTGGCGTGCTTGGCCAGCTCCGTGGCAAAGCCGTCAACATTGTGACCCAAGAGCACAGCCGCCAGGGGTGCGCCCATGGCCGCAGCCAACTCCTGCCCCTTGCCCAGCATCTCGAAGGTGACGTCTCTCAGCTCGCCCTGCCTGTGCTCTGCCAAAACGAATATCTCACCCACTAGATCACCCCCTCATTCTTGAAAATGCTGACCAGTTCGCTGGATACCTCTTCTGGAGAGCCCTCCAGGATCATTGCCTGGGCCGTCACCACGGGGATGAACAGCTTGACCAGGCTGGTCCTGGACCCGGCCTCGCCAACCGCCTCCTCCGCCAGGTCGAGGTCATCCAGGTCCAGCACCTCGATCTTCTTTTTCATGGCCTTCCTGATGCCGAAGATAGAGGCGTAGCGCGGCTCGTTGATGCCCGTCTGGATGGTCAACAGGGCCGGCAGATTGATCTCCAGCACCTCGTGCAGACCGCCCTCCAGCTCGCGGTGCACCGTCATCCTGTCCTCGTCTTCTTCCGCCTCGGTGCTCACCACCAGCGCGGCGTGGGGAATACCCAGCATCTCGGCCAGGGTGATTCCCACCTGAGCGGACCCGTCGTCGTCGGCCTGACAGCCGGTCAGCACCAGGTCGTAGTCCATGTCCTTGATGGCCTCGGACAGGATGCGAGCGGTGGCAAAGCTGTCGGAGCCCTCGAACCGCTCATCGGTCAGTCGCACGGCCGTATCTGCACCCTTGGCCAGGCACATGCGCAGCGTCTCGTCAGCCCCTTCCGGCCCGACGGTCAGCACCGTTATCGCGCCGTCGAACTCCTCTTTGAGAACCAGGGCCTCCTCGATGGCGTAGTTATCCGCCTCGCTGATGTCGAATACCAGCCCCTCCTTCTTGATGCCCCTTCCGTCGTCGCGGATGGCGATCTCCGCTTCCGTCGTGTCGGGCACGTGTTTTACACAAACGACAATGTCCATGTTCCTCCTCCTTCTTTGCCACGAATTACACGAATTTCACTAATTTTTCCTCTTGGACTTTGAGCTTTGAACTTTGAGCTTCGTCATATCGCCTGAGCAACCAGCTCTATTATGTCCAGTACCTCAATCGAACCCTCGGCCCCTGTGGTCTTGACGGCGTCTTCCAGGGTCAACATGCAGAAGGGACAGGCGGTGGCGATGACCTGCGCACCAAGCTCAAGGGCGTCTTTGACGCGGGTTTCCGCCAACCGCTCTCCACCGCTGCTGGCCTCCACCCACATCCTCCCCCCTCCTCCCTCGCAG
>JACNHM010000315.1 GCA_014383605.1 Chloroflexota bacterium | reverse complement strand
GAAGGTGATCGAGCTCCGCCGCGTGGTGGAGTGGCTGGACTTCAGCGGCGTGATCGAGGCTATGGAGCAGGGAAGCTGGATCATCGGCAATGTGCCCGTGCTCGTGGACGAACGAACCATCATGGAAGAGGCGCCGCCGTTGGGCGCTCGCGTCCGGGTGGAAGCGCAGATCGAACGCCCCGGCGAGTTGGTGGCCCTTCGCATCCGCATCCTGGCCCCGCCGACGGCGACGCCCGTGCCAGCGCCGGCGACAGAACAGCCGCCGACCGCCATCCTGCCCACGGCGACGTGCACGGCGACGGCTGCGCCGCCGCCAACTCAGACACCTGCCGCCGTGTCCAGGCCCACTCGGCGTCCGCCCGTGGACACGCCAGAGCCGCCGGATACGCCCGTGCCGCTGCCCAGCAGGACGCCCTCGCCGACGAAGACGGTGACGCCGCTGCCCACGAAGACGGCGACCGCCACGCCCACGCCTGTGCCGCCGACGCCGACACCGACGCCGCCACGACCGATGGAAGTGCGTTTCGAGGGGATCATCACCAGCATGGAAGGCGACACCTGGATGGTAGGAGGTCGGTCCATCCGGGTGACCAGCGAGACGGAGAGGGTCGGCGAAGTCACCGTGGGGGCCAGGGTTACTGTCATTGCCGAACCGAGTGATGGTGTACTGGTAGCGAAGCGGATTATCTTACGAGAGCCAGTTGTGCCGCGCGAGTTCAGTGGCCTGATCGAAGACATCCAGGGCGAGGTCTGGACGATAGGTGGGAGCGTTTGGAACATCCCATCCGAAGTTGTCAGCGGCGATGATCCCCAGGTTGGCTGCCTGGCCCGTGTGGCTATCGAGGAATGGCCTGACGGCTCAGTAGTCGTTACGAGGGTCGTGGTGGAATGTCGAGATTGGGTCGAATTTGAAGGAACCATCGAAAGCATTGCTGGGGACCGCTGGCGGGTGGGGGGCACGATCGTGATCGTGAGCGAGGCGAACATCGTGGGGCAGGCAGAGGTGGGCCGATGGGCAGAGGTGCAAGGCTACGAGCAAAATGGCATTGTGTTGGCGACGCACATCCGGGTGCTGGAGCCGACAGCCACGCCCACGGCAACCGTGACGCCCAGCCCCACACCGACCGCCACGGCCGAGAAGACACCCACACACACACCCACGGTCGAGGCGGCGGCCACGACTCCCACGGCCACTCCCTCGTCCACGCCGCCGCCGACCGCCACCGCTGAGAAGACGGTCACGACCACGCCGACAGCCGCGGCGGCGGCCATCACGCCCACGGCAACGGCCGCGCCCAGCCTGACGCCGACCAGCAGCACAGAAGACACATCCACCGGCACGCCAACGGTTCCCTTGCGCTGACTCGGCGTGTCCCGCCGGCGTGCCAGCCTGCTTCACTCACTCCGGCCAGCCAATCCCTGGCCCCCAACAGGGGCCATTGTCCATGGGAGGAATCATGTACCAGCGACGGTACACTGTTGGAATCGCAATCAATCTGCTCGCAGCGTTTCTTCTGCTCACATCTTCGTCTGCCCTGGCCTCTCCGGCCTACGCCCCGGAGGGCAGCACCGTGAGATTCGAAGGGATGATCGAGGCCATCGGCCTCAAGAAGTGGGTCATCCAGGGCGTCACCCTCTTTGTCAGTGCCTGCGCCGAGATCATCGAGGAGGCCGGAAAGGCCGAGGTGGGCGCCTGGGTCACGGTTTCCGCCACCTGGCAGCCGGACGGAAATCTGTGGGCCAACTGGATTCGCGTGGACCGTCCCGCCGGTGCCCCCGGCGAAGTGATCGAGTTCACAGGGTTGATCGAGCGCATCGAGACGCAGCGCTGGGTGGTCAGCGGGGTGGAGGTGTGTATCCTGCCCGAGACGGTGATCAAAGGGCAACCCAAAGTGGGCGTCCCCGCCCGCGTGCGCGCCCAATGGCAGGCCGATTGCTGGCAAGCGCTGGAAATTACCACCTACCCGGCCATCGGTGATGAGGGACAGGTGCAATTCGAAGGCACCATCGAAGCGATAGGACCTACGCTGTGGGTCGTCAGCGGCGTGGCCGTGGAGATCACCGAGGACACAACCGTCGCTGGCGAGCCGCAGGTGGGACGCCGCGCCGAAGTGACCGCTTACCTCCAGGCTGGCGGGCGACTGTGGGCCCAGCACATCCTCGTCATATCCGCCGACGACGATCGCACGCGGCGATTCGGCGGTCTCATCACCGCCATCCACAGCGGCCAACAGCCTCAGGAATGGATGATCACCGAGTTGGAGCCTGTGGCCAAGACCGACGAGACGACCGTGCTGGTGAACGGAAGCACATTGATAGACCAAAGTCGGGCCGTGGCCGCGCCGGGGATGTGGGCAGAGGTGACGGCCTACCGCGAGGACGACGGCCGGCTGTGGGCGCGGCGCATCCGCATCGAGCGGCCTGTCGCCGTGGCCATAGAGGGCACGCTGGACACCGCTCCCACCGGTTCATCCGGCTGGTGGCTGGTGGACAACCACCGTGTGTACGTGCATGAACGGACGGTGATCGTGGGCACCCTCCTGACAGGGATGCGCGTATACGTCACGGGGCTGATGTTGGGCAATGGAAGCATCTGGGCCGAGCGCATATGGCCGCTGTAAGCTGAATGCGCCCGCTCCGCCATAGCACCGCGCAGAGATCACGCCGCCAGGGCAAAACATGCTCAGGCGGCGTGAACGATTCACGCCCCCAGACTCCAGCAGCGCAACAAGCGAGTCTATCTTGACAAACGAGCCGTTCTGATGTAAAATGGGAGTGCTTCCCCGCTCGCGCCCCCCAAGGGCCGAGATGGCTTCGCTTCACCTGCAATGATACTCCAGATGGCACAGGCAATGGTTGAGTCCGCCTTCTTCACGCCGACCCGACAGACCACCCTATGCGCAGAAAGGGGGTGATGGCACCGCACCACGCTGGACAACTGACCTGACGGCATGGTCGCAGCAGGGCGCTGCGGCCGGAGAGACCGCTCGCTCGGAGAGGATTGGCGCTCCTGTGCCCACCGGGCGAGATTGCTTCAGTCCATTCGACTTCAGTTCATTTCAAGGAGACAAAGCCAATGAAAAAGCGATTCCTCACGATCGTGAGCCTCGTTGCCTTGCTGGTTCTGCTGGCATCGGCATTACCTGTCGCTGCGGTGGAGAGGCAGATAGACAGGATGACGACAGAGACCTTCCTGGCCGACATGGACACGTTCATCAACGCCTGGGCGCCGGACACCAGCTACGGCAACGCCTTCAATTTCAGCGTGCGCCAGTCTGACGTGATGAAAGGGCTGGCACAATTCGACATCTCATCCATCCCCCAATACGCCCGGGTGCACGAGGCCAGGCTGAAACTGTATGCCACCTACCGCACCAACGGCAGCAGGCTTGATCTGTCAGCCTACAAGGTGTTGGGGCCATGGGATGAAACCGTGACCTGGAACACGGCAGCGGCAGCGGACACCACCGCCGCGGCGATGATGACGCTGGATGGTGTCAACAGACAGGTGACGCTGGACGTGACCGACCTGGCGCAATCTTGGGTCAACGACCCGGCCAGCAACTTCGGCCTGATGTTTAGCGCTGCCGACAAGAACAGGGTGCAATATACGTTCATCGCCTCGGAGTTCAGCCAGGAGTCGGCCGGGCCGCCCTATCCCCTGCTGGAGGTCACCTACACCCCGCCGGTGGAGATGACCATCCTCCACACCAACGACGAACACGGCTGGCTGGAAACCTATCAGGCCTATGGGTCGCCCCTCACTGAGGGCGGGGCGGCCAACCTCATGGGCCGCCTGACCCAGAATGAAGGCTACGCGCCGGAAGGCGATGGCTTCCTGCTGCTCAGCGGCGGCGACATGTGGACAGGGCCTTCTATCTCCACCTGGTTCGAGGGCAAGCCGATGGTGGAAGTGATGAACGCCATGGGCTACGACGCCGCGGCCATCGGCAACCACGAGTTCGACTTCGGCCGCGACGCTCTGAACGAGCGACTGGCGGAAGCAGACTTCCCCTTCCTGGCTGCCAACATCTACTACAAAGACACCACCAATCTGGCCGACTTCGCCACGCCTTACGTGATCAAGCAAGTCAATGGCGTGGACGTGGGAATCATCGGCCTGAGCACCACCAGCACACCCTGGACCACTCATCCTAAGAACATCACCGACCTGGACTTCGGCGACTACGAGGAGGCCCTGCGCCGCGAGGTGCCCAAGATGCGGGCCGAGGGTGCAGACTTGATTATCGTCAACGGCCACGTCTGCACCGGGGAACTGGCGACGCTGGCAGAGGCCGTGGGCGATCTGGACATCGCTCTGATGCAAGGCGGGCACTGCCACGAGAACTTCGTCGGGCAGGCTAACGGCACGCTCATCATCTCGGCCTACTGGGCCATGCGGGCCTACGGCAAGACCTGGCTGGTGCTGGACCCTCTGACCTACGACGTGATGGACTTCACCCAGGAGGTCATCCCCAACGAGTACGTGACCGACGAGGGCAACCCGGTGCTGCCCGATGCTCAGGTTGAGGGCATCGTGACCTACTGGCAGGGAAAGACCGACGAGGTCATGGGTCAGGTCATCGGCTACACGGAAACGGGCATGCCCAGGAGATCATGGAAGCAACTGAATTACATCATGGACTCCTGGCTGTGGGCTTACGGCACGGCCGACTTTGCCATCAGCAACTGGGGTGGCTTCCGCGCCGCCATTGACGCCGGGGACATCACTGTGGGCGATATCGTCGGCGTGCTGCCTTTCGAGAACCGCATCGTGGACTGCGCCATTACCGGGGCGCAGTTGGTGGAGAACCTGGAATGCTGTGGTGGCGCGGTGGCCGGCTTCTCCTACACCTACACCTACGCCGATGGCCAGCAGATCGTTGACTCGGTGACCCTGTCCGACGGCTCGCCGCTGGATATGAACGCCACCTACCACGTCCTGGTCAACGACTTCATGTACGCCGGCGGCGATGGCTATCTGTTCGGCGTGCAGGACCCCTTCGCCTACGACACGGGCATTCAATGGCGACAGCCGACCATTGACTGGACGGAAGCACAGGGCACTACGGTGGACAACCCCATTGAGCCGCTGATAGACGAGCAGCCGCGGGCGACCGAGATCTTCCCGCTCACCATCCTGCACACCAATGACTTCCACGGCTACCTGGAGACGGACTACCGCGGCCGCGGCGGGTCGGCCTACATGGCCAGCGTGATCAACGGAGTGCGGGACGAAGTCGGAGCCGATCGGGTGCTTCTCGCCGACGCCGGCGACGTCTATCTGGGGGCGGCGCCCATCTCGCAGCTGCTGCTGGGCGAGAGCGCCATCGACGTCTACAACATGCTGGGCTACGACGTGGCCGCCTACGGCAACCACGAGTTCGACAAGGGCCAGGACGTACTGGCGCAGCGCACGGCCCAGTCCGACTTCCCCTGGCTGGGCGCCAACATCGTGCTGGAAGGCACCGAGTGGGATCATGCCGACTGGGTTCTGCCCTACGTCATCCTGGACAAGGGCGGGGTGAACATCGGCGTCATCGGCCTGGACACCGACGAGACGCCGCAGGTCACCCTCATGGGCACGACCGACGGCCTGGTCTTCAAGGACCTGACGGAGACGATCCTGCACTACTACGACGAGGTCATGGCCCAGGCTGATGCCCTCATCGTCGTGGCCCACATGGGCACCGACAATAGTGGTCCCTACAAGGGTCTGCAGACCGTGGCCCAAGAACTGATTGACGCCGGCAAGCCGGTGGACCTGATGATCGGTGGCCACCAGCATCAGCCCCTCTACGACCCCCTATGGGTTGGCGATACCGCCATCATCGAGGCCGGCTACTACGGCCGCTGGCTGGGCCGGGCCGATGTGATCGTCGATCCAGAGACCAAGTCGCTGCAGCTCCAAGACTACGAGCTGATCACCATCAACAACTCGCTGCCTGCCGACCCCGATGTGGAGGCGCGCGTGGCCTACTGGGCCGACATCGTGGCGCCGATCGTCGAGCAACCGATAGGCACCACCAACGTCAGCCTGGTGCGGGACTACAACGCCGAGTCCAACATGGGCAACCTGGTGGCCGACAGCATGCTCTGGAAAGCCGACCAGTACGACGACGGCGAGGTCAACGGGTCAGTGGAGATCGCCTTCACCAACCCCGGCGGCTTGCGCGCCGATATCGAGATCCCGGCGGGCGCGCCGTTGCCCTTCGAGATCACCTGGGGCCATACCTTCAACGTCCTGCCCTTTGCCAACACCTTGTTCCTCATGGATCTGACCGGAGAGCAGATCCAGACCCTCCTGGATCAGTCCGCCAACCTGTACAAGGGCATCATGCCCACCTCCGGTGCTACATGGTACTGGTACAACGATTGCGGCTGCGACGCGCCCACTGACTGGGGAGCCTACGGCGCCATGGTCGGCGGCGAGCCGCTTGATCCCGATCGCACCTACCGGGTGGTGACCAACAACTTCCTGGCGCCGGGCGGCGATGGCTGGACTACCTTCGCCGAGGGCGCCAACCGTTGGGACACCTACTACGACATGCAGGAAGGTGCCAACGAGTACATCCAGATGTACAACGCCACCGTGGGCCCCATCGACCACCAGGTCGAAGGGCGCATCGTCAAGATGGACAAGCTGGTCTCCATCCTGCACACCAACGATACGCATGGCCGCTGGCCTGAGGAGTACTACCGCGGCGCCCCGCAGGGGTTGGTCTTCCTGGCTTCACACATCGCCGCGGAGCGGGCCAAGAACCCCAACACCATCCTGTTGGATGACGGCGATACCTTCCAGGGTAACGCCTTCGCCCAGTACTTCCGCAACGCCACCCCCAACCCCATCGCCGCAGGCATGAACATGCTGGGGTACGACGCCATGACGCTGGGCAACCACGAGTTCAACTTCGGGCGGGATACCTTCGCCACCATGCTGGGACAGGCGGACTTCCCCATCCTGGGCAGCGCCAACCTGGATGACGACGGCAGCTACGGCTTCATCAACGAAAACGTGCAGGACTACATCACACTGGACGTTGATGGCGTCAAGATAGCCATCTTCGGGCTGACCAACCCCGAGGTCCCCATCTACGAGCTGCCCAGCAACATCCCCGGCCTGACCTTCTACGAGGCCACGGCCACTGCCGCGGCGATGGTGCCGCAGATCCAGGCCACCGAGGACCCCGATCTGCTGATTGCCCTCAATCACATCGGCTACGATGTGTACAAGGACAGCACGGACAAGGACAAGTTCATCGCCCAGCAGATCCCGGGCATCGACGTGATCATCGGTGGGCACAGTCACGACAAGCTGGACCCGGCCGTGATGGTCACCTCCGATCTCAACCCGGACGGGACCTTGATCGCCCAGACGGCAGCCTATGCCCAGTACCTCGGCAAGGTGAATGTGGGCCTGGCCGGCAACGGCGCCGGCGGCTATGACGTCGTGTTCCGGGAAGGGTACCTGCTCGACTCTGCCGATGTGAGCATGGACGCCGGCATGCTGGCCTTCCTGGCCCCCTTCGAGGCTGAGTTGGCCAACTACACCCAGACGGAGATCGGACAGACCACCGCCCCGCTCGACGCGCTGGAGGCCTACACCGAGGAGACCACGGGCGCCAACGTGCAGGCGGATGCCGCCGTGTATGAGCTCACTACCAACGGCATACCCGTGGACTTCCATCTCTCCGGAGCGATGAGCAACAAGAAGGTAGCCGACGAGGCCACGGACGCCAATCCGGTCACGCTGACCGTCCAGGACATGTACACGCTGATGCCCTACGAGAACTCGCTGCTGGTCATGCAGATGAACGGGCCGCAGATCAAGGCCGTTCTCGAGCGCGGCTACCGCAACTACTGGTACTACAAGTACCAGGGCGCCGCGGATCCGCGCTGGGGTGGCTACTCGCACTACACCACGTGTATGCTGGACACCGACGCCGGCAATGTGATCACCTATAACGACACATATCCCGCCGAGCCCGACGGCAACAACGTGGTGTCGCTGGTCATCGACGGCACGCCGGTGGACTTCGCTGATGCCGACACCACCTACAACGTGTCCAGCGTCAACTACGTCGCTGCCGGCTCCTGCAACTTCAACGACGACGGTGTGACCTTGTGGCCGTTGGACCAGATCGTGGCCGACACGCAGTACTACGTGCGCGATGCGGTCATCGCCTACATCACGGCCATGGGCGCCATCTCACCCGCAGTGGAAGGCCGGCTGGTGTTCCAAACCACCAACTGACCCTTTCCGCCGCCAGGCAACTCACAAGAAGCCATCGAGATCTGAGGTCTCGATGGCTTCTTCCTTGCTTGCGTGTCGGTCTTGAACCCACAAGCTCTGTCCAGGGTGTATCTGTCGCAAGATGACTTTGGCCTCTCCCTGCACCTCAGAACTGCCCACAGTGGGCAGTTTGACAATTCAGGCATTCTGTTTTACAATACTCAGTAGATCCAAGAAGCTCGCGGTGGACTGCCAAGTCCACCGCCTTTCTGCCGGACTTGGCAGTCCGG
>JACNHM010000183.1:5499-8558 GCA_014383605.1 Chloroflexota bacterium | reverse complement strand
ACCCTGCTCAGGAGGAGAGACGGACATGAGAGTACTCATTTGTGACCCCACCGACCCCGAGTCCGTCGCATGCATGCGCGCTGCGGGAATCGAGGTGGACATACGGGACGACATCAGTGCCGAAGAGCTGATGGACGTGTTGCCCGCCTACGACGGCATGGTCGTGCGCAGCCGCACCAAGGTGCGCGCGCCGCTCATTGACAAGGCAGCAAACCTCAAAGCCATCGTGCGCGGCGGCGTGGGACTGGACAACATTGACGTGGAGTACGCCGAAGCCAGGGGCATCACGGTGATGAACACGCCGGCGGCCAGCTCCGCCTCGGTAGCCGAGCTGACCATCGGCTATCTCTTCGCCCTGGCGCGGCGCATCCCCGACGTCACCGCCACCATGCGGGCCGGTCAATGGGAAAAGAAAGCTTTCAGCAAGGGCACAGAGCTGGCCGGCAAAACGCTGGGGTTGGTGGGCTGCGGCCGCATCGGTCAGGAAACGGGCAAGCGAGCGACCTGGCTAGGGATGGACGTCATCTTCACCCGACGCACCCCCACTGAACTGCGCTATGCGCGCCAGGTCTCCCTGGACGAGCTGGTGCGTACTGCTGACTACATCTCCCTGCACGTGCCGTACAGCCCCGAGACGCATCACATCATCGGTGCGCCGGAGTTCGAGCAGATGAAAGATGGTGTGTACATCGTCAACTGCGGCCGGGGCGGCACGTTGGACGAGGAAGCGCTGTACGAAGCCATCGTCTCCGGCAAGGTGGCCGGGGCGGCGCTGGACGTCTTCGCCGACGAGAAGGAAGATCGCGGCAAGAAGCTGTTCACGCTGCCGCAGGTCATCGGCTCGCCGCACATCGGCGCCGGCACGAAAGAGGCCAGCGCCCGCGTCGGTGCAGAGGTGGCGGAGTTGATGATCGGCTTCTATCGGGAGCATTTCTAGGACCTGGTGATCCGTGGCCTGGTATCGGTGATCAGGTGAGTCGTTCCTGATCACCGATCACCGGTCACGGATCACTGAGAGAGGAGTTGCTATGGCCAACGTAAAACCTTTTCGCGGCGTGCGCTACAATCCCGAACGCTTCGCCGACATGAGCGCCGTCGTCAGCCAGCCCTACGATCGCGTGCGCTACGGACTGCAGGACAAATACTACGCGCTGAGCGACCACAACGTCGTGCGCCTCACCAAGGGCAAGGAGCAGCCAGGAGACGATGAGGCCAACAACGTCTACACGCGCGCCGGCGATTTCTACCAGCGCTGGCTGGAAGAGGGCGTACTGATCCGCGAGGAACAGCCTGCCCTCTACGTCTACCATCAGACCTTCGCCACGCCAGACGGCGAGATCCGCACGCGCAAGGCCTTCATCGGAGCGCTGGAGCTGACCACCTTCGGCGAGGGCGTAGTGTTGCCGCACGAGCGCACGCACGCCGGCCCCAAGGTGGATCGCCTCAACCTGCTGCGGGCCACGGCGGTCACCTTCGGGCTGATCTTCATGGTCTACCCCGACCCGGAGAACAGGGTGAATGCGCTGCTGGACGCGGCCATCGCTGGCCGCCCGCCGGACGTGGATGTGGTGGAGTTGTTCGAGAAGGAGGTGCGCCAGCAACTATGGGCGGTGACCGATCCGCAGGTCATCGCTGCCGTGCAGGCGGAGATGGCCCCCAAGCACAGCCTGATCATCGCCGACGGCCACCACCGCTACGAGACGGCCATCAATTACCGCGATGAGATGCGCGCCCAGCACCCCGACGCGCCGGCCGACGCCGCCTTCAACTATCGCATGGTCACGCTGGTGAGCATGGACGACCCCGGCCTGACCATTCTACCCACCCATCGAGAGATCTACGGCTACGAGGGGATGACGCCCGACGAGATCCTGCTGCAGGCGGCGGAGTACTTCACCGTGACGCCTCTGGCGGGCAAGGAGGCTTGCTTCGCGGCCATGGCCGCGCACGCGGCAGAGCACGCCATCGGCTTCTACGCCGGCGGGCCGTTCTACCTGCTGGTGCTGAAGGACAAGACGCTGCTGGAGCAGCTCATTCCCGAAGAGCGGGCGCTGGCCTGGAAGTCGCTGGACGTGAGCATCCTGCACCGCATCCTGCTGGAGCAGGTGGTGGGCATTCCAGCGGAAGCGATCGACGCGGCGGAGAATGTGCGCTATCACCGCGATCCGGACCTCCCCATCGCCGCCGTGCAGGCAGGGGAGGCCAACTTCGTCTTCTTCCTCAACCCCACACGCATGGTGCAGGTCAAGACTTGTACCGAGCTGGGCGAGAAGATGCCGCAGAAGTCCACCGACTTCTATCCCAAGGCCATCTCCGGGCTGGTGATGTGCCCCGTGGGCGCAGGGGAGCGGCTGGGGTAGGAACCACAGATTTCACAGACCTGTGCTGAGTGAAGCCGAAGCATTGCACAGATTGAAAGAGCCCTGTCCAGGTGGGCTGAATGGACAGGGCTCTTTTGCTTGCTGCTGGCATGGTCATTGCGGGCGAGGCGAAGCAATCTCCGGCATAACCACGGTCCTGCTGCGCTGAAAGGCCAGCAGGTTCTCGAACAGTTCCGCCTGCCACACAGCGTCGTCGAGGGCATGGTGAGTATGGGGCCGGTCGGGCAGGAATCGTTTGGCGATCCTCCCTTTTGACGTGCCACCCCAGTCGCTGCCCACCAGACCCATGTAGAAGGCCTTGACGTCCAGGCCGCTGACGTCGAAGGGGTCGCGGCCCAGGAAGCGCAGGAAGTAGGTGTGCGTGAACATCCAGTCGAAGGTGGCATTGAAGGCCACGAACACCGGCCTGCTTCCCGGCGGTGTCACCTCCTCGATCCACCGTGCGAAGTCGGCCATGGCCACAGCCGGGTCGGTGCCGTGTTCCCAGAGATAGGCCAGCGGCAGGCCGGCGATCTCCAGCGCCTCCTCCACGTAGTTGCCATTGAGCGGCCTCAGCTCGACGTAGAAGTTGCTTTCCACATCACCCACCACACAGGCCCCTATGGAGAGCAGGCTGTACTCCCCAGGAATAGGCCCCGCGGTCTCGATGTCTACGGAAATGTACGTCTCCTCTGTCAT
>JACNHM010000183.1:0-4824 GCA_014383605.1 Chloroflexota bacterium | reverse complement strand
GAAAGCAACAGCACAGCAACGAACAAGCCAAACCCCAGCGGCATGAGCCACAGCCCCCAGCCCAACGTCACCGGCCGGTTGTAGACGGCGTCAAGCGCCGGGCGCAGGCGCAGGAATTGCCAGACGGGGACAACCGCCGCGGCCAACGCCAGCAGAGCAGAGGTCGCTTCCAGCAGCGCCGGCGGCAGCCGCCGTAACAACGGTTGCAGGACGACGAGCAGCAGACAGACGGCCATGACCGCCGCCTGCCAACGGAACTCCGCTGTCAGCATGAGCTGAGGCGTCCAGGCGGGCGGCAGCATGGAGAGGGCCACGGGGACGGCCAGCAACGCCAGCAGCCCGCGCAGCCACCAGGCATAGCGCCAGCGGCGATTGGCAGCCAGGCAAACCAGCCCTATCGCCCCGGCCAGCAGCGGCAGATAGAACAGCTCGCGCAGCACCCGCAGCTCGCCGGCGCGCACCTGGGGCAGGAACTTGACGTATTCGGCCATGTCCTGGCCGGTGAGCACCAGAGCGGCTGCCTGGTGCCCTACCCAGGGGCCGAAGTAGCCGGCCAGCGCCACAAGTAGCGCCATGACCAGTAGAACACGCACCACAGATGCTCGCATTATGTCTCTCATCGCCCCCGAAGCTCCCGCAGCACATCGGCCACGCCCATGACTTCACCCATCAGTCAACCCCCATTTTGCACTACTACCAGCCCTGTGGTATAATTTGGCAATGATGAAGCAAAATGCATCACTCGATGCCTCTTTCTGGTTCAACGCCTACGAAGCTCAGGTTGTTGGCTTTCTACCGAACTACTACAACCTCTTCGTTTGCCGGGCGGTAGCGGATGAAATCCTATACGCCAAGCGGGTGCTCGGCGTGCCATCCCCGGCTTGCGAGTTGTTCCGCGACTGGCAGAAACAGGGCATCGTTACCCTGTCAGAGCCCCGGCAGCCAGTTGACTGGTTTGACAGCGGCGAGAACTACGCCATAGCTCTGGCGATGGAACAGGGATATCGGCTGCTGATAGACGATGGCGCTCCATATCACTATGCCAAGTCAAAAGGGATCACCGTGCATGGTACGGCCGAGTTCATCGTTTTCCTGTACCGACGTGACTTGCTCACGTACAAAGATGCGCTGGCCAGAATTGCCGGATTGGAGATCAACAAGCGAATGCAACGAGTCGCCATGAGAGCATTGGCTTTGTTAGCTCAGGCCAAGGGAGATCGAAAATGACAGTGTCCACAAGAACAGCCAGGTTCATCACCAAGTCTATACGTATGACCCCAGACGAAAGTCAGACGATTGCCCAGGTGAGCCAGAAGGAACACATTTCCGAGGCCGCCCTGATGAAACGCTTCGTCCTGGAAGGGCTGCAACGCTATCGCCTGGACCGCGCTGTACAGTTCTACCAGCACGGCGAGACGGACCTGAGTGGCGCGGCCCGCTACGCCGACGTCAGCGTGCAACAGATGATGCACACACTGCGCGAGCGCGGGGTGGAATATGGCCCCTCGGCCGAGGACTTCCTAGATGGACTGGAGGGCCTGGCGCGAAACTTCGATGACGACGTGCTCAAGGAAGTCGTGGCACAGTTGAGAGCCGAGGGCCTCGATTGACCGCGCCCCCCCCTCATGTTGCCTATGTCAGAAAGAGCCCGGAGCTCAAGCTCCGTGCTGAGAGAACAAAGCCCTTCGGGCTGGCTTTTGGCCCGCAAGGGCTTCGTTTCTAAGTCCCCCCACCGCGCTAATACTCGTGGAATGTCCAAGGCATATCTGTTACCTTCGGTGTTGTGTAGTCCGTCGTGACTTGAGCGATTTGAGAAGCCCTCATAGTCCTCAGGCTTCCGCCGTCCTTCATCCATCCTTTGCCGATGTAGTGTTTAGCCACTTCTGCAAGCGAGTTGAAAGGACCTACTATCCACCCCTCGTTGTCCAACACCAGAATTGCCCCGTCCATGTTCACACCACACACGTTATGACCGACGGGGCCTTCAACGCTCAGGCCAATCATGTACGCATCCCAATCGTTGCGTTCCAAAAGATAGCACTGAAGTATGGCGTGCCCGTCACAATCATCAACCCCGTGTTGATAGACCATCCAAGCGGGATCATATTCGTTCCCACCACACACCGTTGGGTCGTAACTACCATCCCATCTCACGTTGTTTTTCATAAACCGACTGACCAGTTCGGGCGTTGACAACAAAGGGACAATCTCATCAAACAAGTATCTCTCCCTCGCCCCAGGAAGAACGAAGTAAAGCGGCGTCGGTGTTGGCGGCGCCTCCCATTTCCCCGTTCGTAACCTATCCCACGAAGCTCCCGAAACAGAAACGTACTGACTGTTTCCGGAGATCCACCCACTTACCCCATCTGCTAGCTCAACTTGATACCACGCTTCATCTCCTGACTTTCCATTGTCAGCAGTTGCTGGCACGTTCGTCCCACGCTCAAGCACATCAACCACTTTGTACAGCGTCGAAGGCCCTTCTCGCACGTTCAAAGAAGGCACCAAAACAGTAACGGAATCTGAGGGAGTAGCCGCGGGCGTTGCAGTAGGCGCTGGTGGAATAGCCGTAGGAGTACTCGCAAACCTTGGTGCCGCTGTAAGGGTCGCCGTTGGTGTCGGTACGGATGTAGGGGTATGAGTTGCTAGCGGCGCAGGAGTTGAGGTTGGTGTGGCAGGCGCAGTCACTGTGGGAGTAGCCATTGCCAACACAGCAGCGGACGTAGCAGTCGGAGCAGGCACACACGCCGCCGACAACAAGATGCTCAAGCACACTACGACACGCTTGCCCCAAAGTAAGAGCTTCACAATCAACCTCTTTCTGCCGAAACCTCTCATCAACCGCCAGCCTCCCAATCTACCAGTTTCCCAATCTACCGATCTACCACCCTACCACCCCAAGTGCCTATCCAAAAACTCCGCCACCCTCGGATAGGCATCCAACCGGTTCTTCAGCTTGACCAAGCCGTGACCCTCGTCCTCGTAGCGCAGATACTCCACGGGCACGGAGCGGGCACGCAGCGCTTCCACGATCTGCTCCGCCTCGCCGATGGGCACGCGGGGGTCGTTGGCCCCGTGGATGACCAGCAGCGGCGCTCGGATCTTGTCCACGTGGTGGAGGGGCGAGATGCTCTCCAGCAAGGCCCGATCATGGGCCAGGCTGCCGTACTCCGCCTCCCGCAGATGCCGCCGCCAGGGGCCGGTGTTCTCCAGGAAGGTGACGAAGTTGGCGATGCCCACGATGTCCACGCCCGCCGCCCACAGGTCGGGATAGGCCGTCAGCGCCGCCAGCACCATGAAGCCACCGTAGCTGCCGCCCATGACACCGATGCGCTGTGGGTCGGCGACGCCGCTCTCGGCCAGCCAGAGGGCTGCGTAGGCCAGGTCGGCCACGGAGTCCATGCGTTTCTCCACGTCGTCCAGGTGCGTGTAGGTCAGGCCGTAGCCGGTGGAGCCGCGCACGTTGGGCGCGAGAACGGCGTAGCCGCGGTGGATGAAGTACTGGTAGAGGGGATCGAACTCGGGCCGCCGCTGCGCTTCGGGGCCGCCGTGCACGTCCACGATGACCGGCAACCGGCCACCCCGCGCCGCGCCGGGCGGCAGGTAGAGGAAAGCCGGTATCTCCAGCCCGTCGAAGGAGCGATAGCGGATCAGCTCCGGCTCGGCGAAGGAGGACTGTGGGATGCCGGCGCGGGAGCTGTGCGTGAGCTGCGTCACCGCCCCCGTCTCCAGATCGGTCACCCAGACGTCGGGGTTGTGGGTTGGGCTGCTGAAGGCGAAGGCCAGCTTGCGGCCATCACCGGAGAAGGCCAGCCGCCGCCCCCAGCGACAGAGGCGAGGAGGATCCCACACGCCCCGCGGGAACGCCGGCAGCGGTAGCACCCGGCCCGTGGCCAGGTCCAGCGCCGTGCGCTCGCTGTAGCCTTCGACGTTGGTCAGGTAGGCCAGACGCTGTCCGCCGGGCGACAGGGCGAGCGCCTCCACGTCCCAGTCCGGCGTGACCAGGAAGCGCAGCAGCGCGTGGCCGTCATCCCCAGGCTCAGCGGCCAGATCGAGGTAAGCCAGGGCCAGGAACTCCCGCCCGCGGTCGCTGACCAGGTAAAGCCCGCGGCCGTCGGCAGCCCAGGTCAAGCTCTCGTAACCCACCTGGCCCTCGTGCGGCGTGAGGTGGCGCACCGCGCCGCTGGGCAGGTCGAGCAGGTAGAGGTCCCGATCGAAACTGGAGTGAGAGCGCACCACGAGGAGGTGGCGGCCATCGGGAGACCAGCCGGCCACCAGGTTCATGCCCTCCGTCTGCCAGACGCAGGTCACCGCGCCGTTGGCTACCTCCTGCACGTAAACGTCGAAATGGCGGACGTCGCGGCGGTTGGCCGTCCAGGCGATGCGTTGCCCATCGTGCGACCAGCCGCCGAAGTGGTGGATGGCCTCCGGCTGCGCGGTGAGCGGGCGGAGGGTCTGGCCGTCGCCAGAGAGCAGGAAAAGTTGCTGCCGCTCGTTGCCGCCGGCGTCCATGCCGAAGAGCATCTGGTCGTCCGTCGGCGAGTAGCTCACGAAGCCGCAACGATCCTCGGCGAAGGTAAGCTGATCGGGCCAGCCGCCCTCGGCGCTGATGCGCCACACCTGGGGCACGCCGGTGATGTTGGTCAGAAAGGCCACCTGCCGGCCGTCGGGCGAAAACGACGGGCCGTAGGCGGCGCGGATGTTGAGGTAGCGGGAAAAGTGGAATTTGGCGTCTTGCAAGGGCAGGACCTCCTGCGTGATAGGCTGGTGGATCGGTGGATCGGTAGATCGGTAGATCGGTAGATTGGTAGATTGGTAGATTGG
>JACNHM010000261.1:3657-8622 GCA_014383605.1 Chloroflexota bacterium | reverse complement strand
GTGTGGCTTCTACCATATAGCAACCCCTCAATTTGCCGGTGGATGCTGTTCAGATAGGCGAGCCAGGAGATTCTGGCTTCTGCGCCCTCGCCATGGTCTAGCTGTTGTCCCTTCGCAGCCTGTCTGTGGCCCGGCTCAGGAGGTCTTCGGTGCTTGCATAGGGTGCCCTGCGGCGCTCATACTCTATCAGCCGATCGGCGGTGGCTTCATCACCCAGAACCATGCTGAGAAGTCTGCCATATAGCTGACGCTCGCGGCGCGATAGTCGCCGAAGGGGCGGCCTCACCCGTCGGGCCACAGGACGCTGGGCAGAGGATGCTAGCGGTTTGCCGGCCGCCCGCGCGGCAGACCTGCTCACGAAACGCCGGAGTGGTTCCACAAGCAAGGCAAAGGCAATGATCATCAGGACGGTCAGGGCGGCCGCAGTGAGATCCACTGGGCGGTGAGACAGGTTCGGCCATAGCAACAGAGCCAGGATTGTGGTGATGATGAAGATAGTCGTCAGCGTCGTGCGCGATGTGAGAGACTCCCTGTGAGCGCCGAAAACGGCAAGCAAGATCGCCAGCAGCACTGCGAGCAGAGCCAAGGCGATCAAGGTCTGGACGATGAACGCGAGCGCCACATCGAGGATGGATGTGCCCCCTCCCCCCACGTGGAAAGCTAGGATGCCCAACGTGGGCAATGCGACGGCGCTCGCGGCCCGTATCTGCACCACCATCTCTCCTTTCAGCGGAACCGATCGTCGGATCTTTGGCCCTGGACTCTGCCTCGGGCCTGCTCCAGCCAGCCGATGCGCTCCGCCGGATGCTGGTCGAACTCCGGGACGTAGGGCTTGATGTCCAGCAGCGGCGTGCCGTCCAGGATGTCCACGTTCTCGATGTGCAGGATGTTTCCCTCGATGCCCAACAACTTCACGATGGACAGCCCGATGGGGTTGGGGCGCTGGGGCGCCCGCGTGGCGAAGACGCCGCGGGGCTGCGCATCCAGGAAGGGCGTGACGGTCAGCCTGGCCTCCTGCACGCGGTGAAAATGATACAGCAGGATGACGTGCGAGAAGCCCCCCAGGTCTTGCAGGCCGGCAGCGAATTCGGGCCAAACCTCGACGGTGCCCGGCACGCCGGCCGCCCCGCGGGGCTGGATGGGCATGCCGGCGATGTCCGTGAAAGGGCTGTGGATGATGCCGATGGGCCGGTAGGTGATGTCCATGTCTCTCAAGCCTTGTCCCTGAACTCCTCGATCTGCGCCAGATGCACTTTCTCGTCGTCGGCTTCTGCCTGCAGGAGGCGGGCAATGGTCACTTTGTAGCGCCGGAAGCGCACGCCGCGGTCTTTGTCGAACTCGGCGGCGGGGAGGGTCTCCAGGAAAGCGATGAGCGTCTGCTGGGTGTCCTCCGCCAGCGTGAGCTGTTCGGTGAAGTCTTCTTGCCTGTAGGCGGCAACCAGGCCGGCGTTGTAGGTCTGCCAGTCGCGGTCGTGGTGACCGTAGAAGCTGGGCACCTGGCCGGCGAGGAGCTCTTCAGCAGCCTGCCGGTTGGTGTCGTCCCATCCCGCCAGGTGGGCCAGCAGGTCTTTGACGGACCAGACGCCCAGGAAGACCTCGTCTCGTTTGGCCGGGGGCAGCGCGGCCGCGGCGTCGAGAATCTGGCGGCGTGTTTCTACGAGTTCTGAGATGATCTCGTCTTTCTGGGTCTGGGCTTTGGCCTTCATTGGCGACCTTTCTCACGCCGGCAGGGGCGGTGCCCCACGCCGGCCGTGACAACGCTTGTACTTCTTGCCGCTTCCGCAGGGGCAAGGGGCGTTGCGGCCAATTCTCTTCCTTCTCACTGGCTGGGCACTGGCCCGTGGCCGTTTCACAACCGGACGGGACTGTGGTGTTGGCCGGGTCACCTCCCGTGGCCGAGCCTGCCGGTACATTGTCAACAGGTCCCTCTCAGGATCGCGGTGCGGCGCACGAGGAGTCGGGTGGGCGTATGCTTCCTCGAAGTCCTTTCGCTCCATCCAAACTTCCCAGATCAGATCCCGATCGAACATGCTGGCGATCAGGTCGTAGGACTGAGGGTCTTGCAGGTCACACAGGTCGCTGACCAGAGACTCCCAAATCTGGGGGTCGTCCCATTCGGCCTTCACTTGCTCTTGGCTCTCATACCCGGAGAAGTCAATCGCCGGATCGGGCAGCATGGCCCGCATCGTTGCCGTCACCTGCTCATAGGTTTGCGGGTAATGCTGAGCGATGGCCTTCAGCGTCTCGGCAGCCATAGCGCGGGGATACCATTCCACCGTCTTATCGTGAAGAATCGCCTCGGCGGTGTCCAGCGCGACCGGGCCGAATTTGACCAAACCTGATGAGATCCACTCAGCCATCCCGTCCTCCCCGGGCCGGGTCATGGCCCGCCGCAGGGCGGGCAGGGCCTCGACGGCCCGCAGCTCGCACAGGACGTTGGCCGCGTGAACCGGTGTCCAGGCATTTCTCAGTGGATCACGACCGTAGTAGTCCTCGTTGTCCAGGATGGCGACGAGGGCTGGCACAATGGCCTGACCCTGGTCCAGCACAGCCTTGATGACATCCAGGTCTGGATGACGTTCCTGCTCCTCCAGAAGGTCCAGCAATTCCTGGTGCAGGGACCGGAGTTCCTCCTCCAGCCTGGAATACTCGGCTTCCAACTGGCGAGCTTGCTCAATCAATTCGGCCTTAGAAAGCTGTGTCATTTTATCCTCTGTCATGCCTCTTCCAGTTCTTGCTGGAACTGGGTAGTGTAGAGCTCCGCATACAGCCCCTCCTGGGCCAGGAGCTCGGCGTGGGTGCCCTGCTCCACCAACCTCCCCTCGTCCAGTACCAGGATCTTATCGGCGGCCAGGATGGTGGACAGACGGTGGGCGATGACCAGGCTGGTGCGCCCCTCGAACAGCGGGGCCAGTGCCGCCTGGATCAGGGCCTCGCTGCTGGAATCCAGGTGCGACGTGGCCTCGTCCAGGATCAGGATGCGGGGATCCTTGAGGATGACGCGGGCGATGGCCAACCGCTGCTTCTCGCCGCCGCTGAGGCGGTAGCCCCGCTCACCGGTGAGGGTGTCGTAGCCGTCGGGCAGGCTGGCGATCAGGTCGTGGATGTGGGCGGCGCGGCAGGCGGCTTCCAGTTCCTCCTGCGTGGCAGCGGGCCGGGCGTAGAGCAGGTTGGCCCGCACCGTGTCGTGAAACAGGTAGGTCTCCTGAGTGACCATGCCGATCTGCTGTGCCAGGGCCTCGAGCTGCACCGCGCGCAGATCGAGGCCGTCGAGGGTGATCCGTCCCTCCGTGGGGTCGTACAGCCGCGGCAGCAGGTAGGTCACCGTGGTCTTGCCTGCGCCGCTGGGTCCCACCAGGGCGACCAACTGCCCTGGCTCGATCTGGAAGGAGAGCTGACGCAAGGCCCAAGGCCGGCTGGCCACGGGAGCGGGCGTCTCCTCCGTCTCGTCCCTGTTCCGACCATGCTGGCGGGGTCTCTCGTCCTCTTGCGCGTCGCTGCGGCCGGGTTGGTAGCGGAAGGAGACATCTGCGAAGCGCACCTGCCCGGCGACTTCCTGCAATCCCACAGCGCCCGGCCGGTCCTGGATCTCCACCGGCAGGTCCAGGTACTCGAAGACCCGCTCGAAGCTGACCATGGAGGTGGCAAACTCCACCTGCACGTTGGACAGCGCCGAGATGGGGCCGTAGAGGCGGGTGAGATAGGCGGCGAAGGCCACGATGGTGCCCACGGTGAGGGCTTCGCCCAGTACCAGGTGACCGCCCACCCAGTAGATCAGCGCCGTGCCCACAGCGCCGGCTATGCGCAATCCCAGGAAGAACCAGCGCCCCACCAAGGCCCGCCGCACGCCGACGTCGCGCACCTTGCGGTTGACGTCCCTGAAGCGCTCTTCCTCCTGCCGCTGCCGGCCAAAGGTCTTGACCAACAGCGCGCCGTTGATGCTCAACGTCTCGCTGATGATGCTGCTCATCTGGGCATTGTATTCCATGGATTGCCGGCGGATGGTGCGCAGGATACGGCCCACTCGGCGCGTCGGCAGCAGGAACAGAGGCAGCACCGCCACTGCCAGCAACGCCAGCCGCCACTCGATGGACAGCATCACCACCAGCGTAGATGCCAGCGTGAAAAGGTTGGTGACGATGTTAGGCAAGGTGCCGGTTACGGCCTCCTGGGCGCCGACCACGTCGTTGTTTAGCCGCGACAGGATCTCGCCCGCCTTGGTGTGGGTGAAGAAGCGCAGGGACATGCGCTGCACATGAGTGTACAATTGCTGGCGGAGATCGCAGATGACACCCTCGCCCATCCGGGCGCTGAGATAGCGCTGGGCCACGCCGATGAGGCCGCTGAGCAAGGGGATGCCGATCATGCCCAGTGCCAGCAGGTTCAGACGGCCCAGGTCGCGGGCGGGCAGCACCTGGTCAATCAGCTCCCGGAGAAGCAGCGGCGGCACCAACCCCACCAGCGAGTCGGCGATGATGACCAGCAGCATGAGCGACAGCGTGCCCACGTAGGGCCGGGCGTAGCCCAGCACGCGGCCCAGCAGCCGCCGGTCGACCAGCGGCCGGTCCTGCGTCTCGTCGAAACGCAGGTAACTTCCCCATCCCCCTCCACGATGCATGTTTCTACATCCTCCCAAAAGCTAGCCACTGATGACACAGACTGGCGCTCCGCTTCCGTGTGCTGGGGGAACGATCGCCAGTCGGCAGGTGCAACGCACTTCCGAAGTGCGTTGCACCTCCGTCATGTCGCCTCTCTCCTACAACTTCCCCTGAAACGCCTGGTGCAGCAGCGTCTGGAACAGGTGCTCTGCCTGGCGCTCGGCTTAGCGTTGCTTATTTGCACTAGGATGGACTCAACAGCCTCAAGCCCTTGCACCGCCGACCACTGTCCGGGCAAGGAAGATAGGCGACCTCAAACCGCCCAGTAGCGATCAATGCTTGAACTACCTGGTTGACGGCCTGCTTT
>JACNHM010000261.1:0-3407 GCA_014383605.1 Chloroflexota bacterium | reverse complement strand
ATCACCTCCGATTTGAACCTGACCTCTTGCACTCCGAAACGGTTGGTGCAGCAGCATCTGGAAGAGGTGCTCCGCCTGGCGCTCCGCTTCCGTGTGCTGGGTGGACGATCGCCAGTCGGCAGGTGCAACGCACTTCCGAAGTGCGTTGCACCTGTCATGTCGCCTCTCTCTTACAACTTCCCCTGAAACGCCTGGTGCAGCAGCGTCTGGAACAGATGCTCCGCCTGGCGTTCCGCCTCCCGCTGCTGGGCGGGCAACCGTGTGTCGAGGATCTTCCGCGTGCCTCGCCGAACTCGGGGATGATCACATCCTTCCTGATCTGGGCTTGGTTGCTTATGGGCTGACTCCTTACCGCACTCAGGCGACCCGATAGTGATAGATGGGTCAGGTTTGGCTGAGCGTGCTCTGTGATATCTTATCCGATGTCATGATCTGCAACCTCTCTAGCTCTACGACTTCCTCCGGCGTGAGATCTTGACAGGGATGACCTGGGCACACTCTGCGGTTGACTTCGCGCAGCGCGGAGTCTATGTCTGCCACTTCGAAATAACTCCGTCCTTGGCACACGAGCGTAATCGGACCATTGAACTCGTTTGGTGATATGTTGACGAAGAGCGGAATCACCAATCCTCCTCTGGCCCACACAGCCGATGATTCCCACCAAAGCCAAGGCGAAGTCTTTGATCGGTGTGAACATAAGGCTATGAGGGCTTCTGAGCGAAGAAGCTGTTCCTTAAGCATGACTCTGAGCCAGTCTGCTCCTGCTGCGATGTCGAGCTTGGCCACGAACACCGTAATGCCGGGTGCTAATCGCTTTTGGAGAACATCCTTTATGTAGACGGCAAGATCGAGTTCATTGCTGTCGTAGGAGACAAACACGTATCTGGCAGTGAAGGGGAACTCCTGCTGGACTTCCGTGATGATACGTTCAGCGGTTTCCTTGTCACTTGCCTTGACCTCGATCAATGCTTCGGCGTTCGCCGGCCAGTACTTGAAAACGCAATCAGGACCCTCCCCGAGTCCTCCTTGGAACGCAATCAATGCTGTCTCGTACTGCTTGTACGCTTCGCCGACCTCATCAAGCGAATCTGCCTTATGGTTTGCACCTGAGGCATCACGCCACGATGCATAGACTCCACCGTAGACCTTCGGCCAACATGGCAGCGAATGGGCATCGCTTCCCCAGATTGTGTCGAAGATGCGCACGAGAGCTTCCCAGTCTGCGGGCTTGTCGGCCCTTCCCCTGTACTGTTGGCGAATGGTGATCTGTGCCATGACTGCGTCAACCTTCGTGATTCGTCGATGTGTCCAAGGTCTCCAGGAAGTTGTGTCTCGGATGTCTGCCGCCTCGCCCAGTAGAGATCAGCGAGTGCTTCTGAGCGGCAGCGCTTTCCTTGAGCGTGGCCCTGCGCCATTTAGCTGCAAACTCCTGGGGTGCTAGTGTCGGTCGCATCGTTCAAGCCTTTGCTGACGAATTATGCGGTGGACGCAATGAATGCCGTGACTATTTCCGGCTCAAGTATAGCACAAGGCCATGCTGCCGTCAAGGACAAAGACCTCCAAGGTCTCTGAAAGACCTTGGAGGTCTTGGCCTCTGACCTTGTTGCCTCGTTCACCCGTCGCTCAACCATTCATCCAGCGCGCCGCCCAGGCCAATGATCGCCTGGATGGGCTGTTCCAGGGCTTTCTCGGCACCGAAGGCGTGCGCCAGCCATGGCCCTATCCCTCGCTCGCCCGCTGAGCCAGCGCCCGGGCGCGGCGGGCCAACAACTCGTCCCGTTCGGCGATGATGATCTGAACGATCGTGCGGCCGTCACGTTGCGGCTGACACTGCCAGCCGCGCAGGAGCAGCACCGTTTTGATCAGAGCCTGCCCTTCGCTGGGGAAGGGGCGCCGCTCGAACGTTTGGGCCAGGCGGTCCAGGAACTCGGCGGAGAGGTCCGCTTCGCGGGGGCCACCGCCGACCATTACCTGAGCCGGGGTCAGCCCGGCAAAGAAGGGATGCGGCGTCGTATTCCCACGCTGTTCCAAGGCCCGGAGGGCTGCCTGCCCGGCCTGTCCGTCGGGGAAGCTCTGCGCCTGCCATTCGGCCACCATCCCGGCCCACACCTCGTCCTGGGCCTGGCCCCAAGGTGGGGTGAACAGGTTGAGGATGCCGCCGGAGCGGTCGTAGGCCTCGCTGTAGCGGCCCTGGGGCCAGGGCCGGAGCAAGCGGCGCATGATGCGCCTGGTCTGCCTGGGGACGATGGGCGGCAGCAGGGCCAGCGCCTGGTCTACGCTGCCGCTGGAGCAGGCCACTTCGGCCAGGCTGGGTTGATCTTCGGGGCCGCGGTGGTTGAGGCTGAACTCCAGGTTCATCAGGAAGGAGCGCTCGCCAGCGGCCTGGGTCGGGAACCAAAGGGTTTTCAGTTCCAAAACAGGGCGGTCGTCTACCATGGCACCCACCTCTCCCTGCCGCGCAGGCCACGCAAAGTTTCCCTGGCCTGGCGGTAGTCCGGATTCAGGCGCAGGGCTTCCTTTACCCCAGCGATGGCCGCCTCCCGATCACCATCCAGGGCGTAGCGGACCAGGGCGCGGTTGTAGAAGACTTGTGCCCCTATGTCGTTCTCATCGTCGGTCAGCCGGGCGGCTGCCTCGTCGAACCAGTGCCGCGCGCCGGGAAAGTCGCCCAGCAGGAAATGCAGGAACCCCAATTCATAGCGCGGGCGGGCGTGGGCGGGCAACTGCTCCACCACGGTGAGGAGCATGGGGCGGGCGCGCCACCAATCGCCGCCGTGGCGGCCGATCTGCTCCGCCACCCACATCTTGACCAGCGGAGCGGGGGGGTAGCGGCTCATGGCCCGGTCGTAGTGGGCGATGATGGCGGCGTGGTCGTTGACGCGGAAGAACACCTCCAGGCGGAGCAGGTCGCGGGCCCAGGTGACGCCCAACTGTTCCTCGTGGGCGGCGATATAGTGGGCCAGCTCGTTGCGATCCCGCTCGTTGGCCGTGAACCAGTCCAGGACCACCGGCTGCCAGTTGTCGGCGGAGACGGCGACGTCGCTCTCGGCCAGCACCTTGTCGGCCTGGCCGATCACCCGCCGGTAGTCGAAGGTCCGGGGGACCGGCGAAGGCCTCTCGCGGGACCGTGCCTCGCGCCGGCGCGGGCGTTTCCGGGCTTTTCGACTCATGTGACACTCCCGTTTTCGTCATGCAGCCCCGCCCACTGATCTCAAGTCTCAGTAGATCCAGATTTGCTCTTGCCGGACTGCCAAGTCCGGCAGAAAGGCGGTGGACTTGGCAGTCCACCGCGAGCTTCTTGGATCTACTGAGTCTGGCACGTCCAGCTCGCCGGAGATGAGGCGGGGGAGCAGCAGGTAATGAATCCGCCGCTCTTGCGGTTCAGCGCAGCGCCTGTAATGCCTGGT
>JACNHM010000203.1 GCA_014383605.1 Chloroflexota bacterium | reverse complement strand
TCCATCTTCCAACTTCCAGCTTCCAAACTACCCGTACCATTCCTGAACCAGCCCGCTCATCAGGCCGGCCACGTAGCGGACGGTGGGGATGGTGCGCGAATAGGCCATACGCAGCGGCCCCAACACGCCCAGCATACCGAAGACCTCCTCGTCGCCGTAGCTGGAGAGCACCAGGCTGGCCTGGCTCAGCTCCGCCCAACGCCCCTCGCCGCCGATGAGCACCTGCACGCCGTCCCGTTCCCGCATTTCCTCCAGGATGGTGTCCAGCAGAGGCCGTTGCTCCAGGACTTGCACGACGCGGCGCGCCTCTTCGCTGTCGGCGAACTCCGGCTCGCTCAGCAGATGGGTCAACCCCTCGCTGAAAATGCGCTCGCTGGAGCGGCAATCTATCTGGTACATGATGTCGGCCACCAACTGGCCCACCTCGGTCGCCAGCACGGGCGACTGGGCCAGGCGGGCATCTATCTCGGCGACGTCGGCCTGGGCCAATGCTTCGTTCAGTTGATTGGAAAGCTGGCTGAGCTCCTCCTGCGAAAGCGGCTGCTTCAGGTGTAGCATCTGCTGCTTGACGGTGCCCCCCAGGAGCACCAGCACCAGGAGCACCACGTTGTCGCGCACCGAAATCAGCTCCAGATGCTTGAAGCGGCAACGGAGGGCCTTGGGCACCGTGGCCAGCGCCGCGCTGTGGGTGGTGTTGGCCAGCACCGCCGCCGCCAGATGCACCCACTGCTCCATCTCCAGGCTGGCCTGGTGGAACTGGTGGCGGATCATGCGCTGGTCGGAAAGCGGCAGAGGCGCCTCGGCCAGCAAACGCTCCACGAAGTAGCGATAGCCCTTCTCCGTGGGCACGCGGCCAGCCGACGTGTGCGGCTGAGTCAGGTAGCCCAACTTCTCCAGGGCCGCCAGCTCGTTGCGCACCGTGGCCGAACTGTATTCCAGACTGTATTGCTGCACCAACCGCAGGGACCCCACAGGCTGGGCGGCGGCGATGTAGTCACGTACCACCAGCCCCAACACCGCGCGGCGCCGAGCACTCAGTTCTTCACCATCCACCATCGCCCCAATAACCCATCCTATCCGCTTGCGTCTTACACCGTTCCTTTTTCGCCCCGTTTTTAGCACTCTAACATCGAGAGTGCTAAAAGAGCTGGCGGTATGATACCAGAAAGTGCTGTGACTGTCAAACGAGGGAGTTCGCTTGCGCGGCCAAGGGGCCAGATAGCGCAAATTGGAACGAGGAATCTGCTAATACGCGCCGCGGCCTGTGAGGCCTTGCAGCAGGGTGCGGATGATGATCTTCACGTCGAGCCAGAGCGACCAGTTCTCGATGTACCAGAGATCGTACTTGGTGCGCTCGGCGATGGAGGTGTCGCCCCGCAGCCCGTTGACCTGGGCCCAGCCGGTCAGGCCGGCCTTCTCGCGGTGGCGGTCCATGTAGCGGGGGATACTGCGGCGGAACTGCTCCACGTACGCCGGCTGTTCCGGGCGGGGGCCCACCAGGCTCATGTCCCCCAGCAGGACGTTGATGAGTTGGGGCAACTCGTCCACCGAAAGCTTGCGGATGATGGTCCCCAGCCGCGTGCGGCGGGGATCGTTTTCCGTCGTCCATCCCGGCCCTTGGGCTTCGGCATCCGAGCGCATGGAGCGGAATTTCAGCATCGGGAAGGGGCGGCCGTCCAACCCTGTGCGTTCCTGCACGAAGAGGACCGGCCCGGCAGAGTCGAGCTTGATCAGCAGGGCTGTGAGAAGCAGAGGCGGAGAGAGGAAAATCAGCACCACAGCGCTGACGGCGACGTCCATCAGGCGCTTCACCGTCAGTCGCCAGCCGCGCAGCGCCACATCCCGCATGGTCAACAGAGGCAGCCCCCCCAGGTCGCCGATGCTCACTTCCGAAGCCATGATCTGGAACACGTCCGGGAAGACCTTGATGCCCACTTTCTCCCGCTCGCAGAGGGAGATGATGGTGAGGATCTCCTCGTGGTTGGCTTCCGGCAGACCAATGATGACTTCCTCGATGCCATGATGTTCAATGAGATCAGGGAGATCCGCCGTATGGCCCAGCACCGGCGCGCCCATGATCACGCTGCCCACCTCTCCATTGACGAAGCCCGTTACCTCGTAGCCCAAGCGGGGGGACTGCCGGATTTTCTGCAGGATCAGCCGTCCCACGTCGCCGCCGCCGACGAGCAGCACTTTCTTCCTGCCCCAACCTCTCGCCAGCAGCAGCCACTGCAGGCGGGTGAGGATCAGCCGCCCCAAGGTCACCAGGATGATGGTCAGTACCAGCGCATAGACCATCATCAGACGGGGGTAGTCCAGGCGATCCTTGAAGAAGAAAGAGATGAGCGCAATGGCAGTGACCGTGCCCAGAAAGACACTGCCCACGACGTTGTAGAATTCATCCAGTTGGGAGACGGGATGCCTTTGGCGGTATGATTTCCTGAGGAGAAATACTGTCGCAATGGACAGGACGTGCACGACCATTATGCCCACATAGCTGCGGAAGGGCAGGATGTTCTCATGCGGCGTCAGGAGCCGCAACTGGTAGGCCCAGCCAAAGGCCAACCCACTCATCAACAGGTCGCTGATGAGCAGCGTGATGCCCAACAGGGCACTTATCCGCCGCTTGGGCATGGTGAAACTCCCTCCTGCACCCACGGCCTGCGGAAGAGCGAACGCAACGCCCGCCCCCACAGGTCCAGGCGGCTGAACACGGCAATGCCGGCCAGAATCAGCCAGTGCAACCAGCGCGGGGTCTCCGCCGCGTAGTGCTTGCGATAGAAGATGACCATGGCCCG
Source organism: Chloroflexota bacterium (assembly GCA_014383605.1). The sequence continues at coordinate 5,825 of JACNHM010000203.1, read as the reverse complement.
CCAGAATTCGACGCGCGCTCTGTCGCTATGCTGGCTCGCCGCCTCTTTGATGTGCAGCACCGTCACCGCCGGATTGTACCAGACGCGCCAGCCGTGCTGCTTGATGCGGTAGGCCCAGTCCAGGTCTTCGCCGTACATGAAGAAGGTCTCGTCCAGCAGCCCCGCCTGCTCGATGGCCTCCCCCCTCACCATCATGAAAGCGCCCACGACGGAGTCTACCTCGGTGAGCTGGTCGGGATCCTCGCAGGTGAGGTTGTAGCGGCCAAACCGCCGGCTCTTGGGGAAGAACTTGCTCAGACCCAACATGCGGTAGGCCGACACCTCTGGCGAAGGAAAGGAGCGGCGGCAGGCCAGGTCCAGGCTGCCATCCTGGCGCACCAGCTTGGGTCCGGCGATGCCCGCTTCAGGATGTTCGTCCATGAAGGCCAGCATATCGGCGAGAGCCGTGGGCGGCAGCTCCGTGTCGGGATTGAGCAGCAGCGCGTAGCGGAGCGGGTTCGGCGTCCGGTGTCCGGTGTCCGGTGTTTGGCCTCCGAAACCGAAGTGGCGCAGGCCCAGGTTGTTGGCATAGGCGTAGCCGCCGTTGACGGGGCTCTCGATGAGGTGAACCTGGGGAAACTCCGCCTGCACCATGCCGCAACTCTCGTCGGCGGAGCAGTTGTCCACCACGCAGACGCCGTAGCTGAAGTCGCCCTCGCTGGCGTAGACCGACTTCAAGCACTCCCGCAGCAGGTCACGGACATTGAAATTGACGATGACGATTCCCAGGTCGAGCATTGCCCACCTTGGTGTGCGCAATCGCGCTTAGCTAACAAGCTGCTGTCGCAAGCTCAGGAAAGACCAGCCGAAACGGTTCTCGCGGCATTTCATCCAGGAACCACCACCAATGAGTAATAGAGGGACTACTGCGACGACGTATGGCTGCCAGGTCAATCTGGCGGACAATGACCGAGGCATAGCGTCGCAGGATCTCATCCAACCATGTGACGCGGAAGATATTCGTTGGTGACAGCAGCCCCTGTTCCATCGCGTCCTGAATAGCGTCGCGATAAGATAACATGCTGAGGATCTCGTCAGCATCCAGCCCACCCTCGTCTGGTGCCCACGCCAGCCCCTGCAGGTTATCAGCATAGACTTGAACGTCCTGAAGAACATCTGCTGAAGTGCTCATTTGATATGACCTCCGTGATCCAACTCGATCCAACCCACCTGACAGATCAATTCCAACTCCGCACGGATCCGTTCGGAGCCCATTGCCACCAACTCAGCCAAGCGTTGTAAACGAAGATCATCATGGTAGGTCATGGAGAATCCCCATGTTCTCTATGCCAGAGCACAAACGCCACTGCCCTGGTCAGCATCAGCAGGGCTCTACTACAGACATTCTAACACAAGCGGCCCCAAGCGTCAAACATGGTTCCGCCAACTCCAACCTCTAACCTTCAATCTCTAATCCCCAATATCCAATACCCAATACCTTCCCCGCCTTGCGCACGTAGTTGGCCGGATTGCCGTACTTCTGCGCAAAGGCCCGCGCCTGCCGCCTGAACTTGTTCCACGGCTTGCGCTGCTGCGAATACTCCAGCGCCCACTTCAGGAACTCGTAATCCTGCCCCTTGACCTTGGGCTCGGTGGGGTTGCGGCGGTAGCTGTCGTAGTCGCTGATCAGGCTCAGGTCATGTTCCATGACGTAGTCGAAGAGGTCGGTGCCCGGATGCGGCGTGAAGAAGGCCGGGCTGTAGTAGTCCGGGTCAATCTCCCGGATCATGTTCACCGTGTCCATGACCTCTTCCCTGGTCTCCGTGGGCATGCCCAGCATGTAGTTGGCCCAGATCACCAGCCCCTGCTGGCGGCAGATCTCGGCGGCCCGGTAGTTGTGCTCCACCTTGGTCCCCTTGCGCAGAAAGTTGAGCACCCGCTGGTTGCCGCTCTCGAAGCCGATGAAGTAGCCCCGGAGCCCGGCGTCGGCCATGGTGGCCACCATCTCCGGATGGCGGACGATGATGTCCGCCCGGCTCTGGCAGAAGAAAGGCTGCCGGAACCCCTCCGCCTTGTACCGGCGGCAGAACTCCGTCACCCAGACGCTGTCCTCGGTCAGGCAGTCGTCGTGGAACATGAAAGAGGCGAAGCGATACCTGTCCCGCAGTTCCTTCAGCTCGCGAATGACCGTCTGGGGGCTGGCGCGGCGCACCCCCTTGCCAAAGATCATGTCCTCGCCCGGCTTGCAGAAGGAGCAGTTGTAAATGCAGCCCCGCCCGGCGATGATGGTCAGAAACGGCGGCGGCAGTTCCTGGACGAAGGGCACCTCCGGCGAATCGAGGGTGTAGCCGAACTTGCGCCATTCGTCGAGGAAAAGGTCGCGGTCGGGGAAGGGGATAGCGTCCAGGTCCGGCTGCTCGCCCCAGAGCACTTTCTCCTGCGGCGGATTCCCCTCGGCGATGGCCTGCAACAGCCTGGTGAAAGTGACCTCCCCCTCGCGGGCGACCAGGTAGTCCACGTGCGGCAGCCGCAAACTATCCTCCATCGCCAGCGTGACGTGCGGCCCGCCGACGACAGTGGTCGTCTCCGGCCTGACCTCGTGGATGATCTCCAGGGCCTGCCGGACGGGGTTGTAATCCACACTCATCATCGTCAGACCCGCCACGTCGGGAGCCCGCTGCCGGAACTCCTCCCGGAAATGATCCCAGCCCTGCAGCGCCCGCAGGTCAATGAGATCCACGTCCAAGCCCTGCGCTTTGGCCGCCGCGCTGAGATAGGCCAGCCCGTGGCTGATCCAGCCAGCATCCATCCCCTGGCTGAGGCAATCGAACCCCCGGCCGGCAATGCCAGGGTAGATCAACGTCGTCTTCATGCTGAGTTCCTCTCGAAGTAAACAAGTACACAAGGGAGCTGCCCCCATGTCTACTTGTGTACTTGTTTACTTGTCTACTTCCTGTTCTGGCGCGTTGCCGTGCGATGCAAAGAGCGACGGCTTCCACCAGGCCCATTCGCTGCACGTGCCGCAAGGATGCACGTCATCCAGCTCACCGCGCACGTGCAGGCGGCGCAGCTCCTGCATCTCCGGCCCGTTCCAGCCCTGCATCACGCCATCCCGCACGTGGCCCAGCGGCCGGTCAAGGTTGAAATCGCGGTCGCACATGGCGATGGTGCCGTCCCAGTAGATGTGCGCGTGGTACCAGAGGTTGGGGCAGGGCCAGCGCTCGGCCGGCAGCGTCGCCTCGCCAGCCCGCAGCTTGCTGATCTCCTCGATCTGCCCGCCCCAGGTGTCCAGGGCCTTGAGCTGGATGCGATCCACGCCGGGCACCTCCCACGTCCGCCGGAACGCTTCCCATTCCGGCAGCGTCTGCTGCATCTCGATGACCTGCAGGTTGACCCAGGTGCGGTAGCTGCCCTCCCGCTTCATCTCCAGGAAGCGGCGGATGTTGGCCGTGGTGCGCTCGAAGTCGGCGTTGCGGCGGATGGCCTCGTAGGTCTCCGGCTGCAGGCCGTCGAGGCAGAGGAAGATGGTATCCAGCCCGGCCTCCAGAATCTGCCGCCCGATCTCCTCCTCCAGCAGCGTGGCGTTGGTGCTGATGGAGCAGCGCAGCCCCCGCTCGGCGCAGGCGCGGATCATGTCCACCAGGCGCGGGTAGAGCAGCGGCTCGCCCCAGATGTGCAGCGTGGTCGTCGCCACGTGCGGGGCCATCTCGTCCACGATGCGGGTGAAAAGGCCAAAGTCCATGTACCCTCGGGCCCGCTGAAGCTGGCCCCGCCCCTGCGGGCACATGATGCAGCGCAGGTTGCAGACGTTGGTGGATTCGATGTACATGCGGTCGGGATAGGGCACGCGGCGGGTCTGGCCGCTCTCGTAGGCCAGCCACTTGACGGGCCCCAGCGCCTTGCGCCGGTAGTGGCGCAGCTTGAGCCGCGCCTTCTGTTGCCAGGTCATCGTGCGGGGGTCTAGCCCCATGTCGCAGCATCTCCTGTGGTTTTCAGACGGCGGAAGCGGCGGAACAGTCCCAGCCCGGTCAGCGCCCGGCCCGCCCGCCGCAGCGGTATCCAGCGGGAGATGCGCCACAGTGCCGCCCCCAGCCGCTGGCCGAAGGCTTCCAGATACACCCGCCGCGCCTTGGCTTCCAGGAAGCGCTGGCGGGCCGCCAGCACCAACTGGCTGAGCCGCTCGTCGCTCACCTCGGAGACGTTGAGGAAGGGCACGATCTCCGCCTGGTAGCTGTTGTAGTAGTAGGCCTGCGTGAAATCGGCGTTGTACTGCGTGCCCGGCCGCTGCCGCAGCAGTTCGTCCCACAGCCGCGTGCCGGGGAAGGGCGTGGCGATGGAGAACATGGCCTCCGTCAGCGGCAGCCCGGCGGCGAACTCGATGGTCTGCTGCATCGTCGCCTCGGTGTCGCCCGGCAGGCCGAGCATGAAGTAGCCCTTGGCGGCGATGCCCGCCGCCTCCGTCCATCCCACGGCCTGCTCCACCTGATCCAGCTTGATGTGCTTGGCTGTGGCCGCCAGAATGTCCAGGTTGCCCGATTCTACCCCGAAGTGGATTTCCCGGCAACCGGCGCGGTGCATCTTCTCCAGGATGGCCGGCTGCACCCGATCGACGCGGGCCAGGCACTGCCAGCGGATGTCCAGCCCCTCTGCCAGGAAAACGTCCATGAGCGCGTCCAGCCGCCGCACGTTGATGGTGAAGAGGTCGTCAATGAAGTAGATGTGGCGCACGCCGTACTGCTCGACGATCTGCCGCAGTTCGGCCACGATGTTGGCCGGGCTGCGCTGCCGGTAGGTGCGGCCCACGATGCCCTTGAAGCAGAAGGAGCAGTTGTAGGGGCAGCCGCGGCTGGAAAGCACCGTCAGCATGCGCTCGCCGTTGGGCGCGTAGAGCGGGTACTGGTCAATCTCCATGAGATGCCGCGCCGGGAAGGGCAGCGCGTCCAGGTCGGGGATGAGCGGCCGCTCGGCGTTGCGCACGATGTGGCCGTCCTGCTTCCACCACAGTCCGGCAATGCGCTCGTAGCGCTCGTCGCCGGCGGCCAGCGCCCTGAGCAGCTCCCGCCACGTCTCCTCGCCTTCGGCGTAGACCAGGAAGTCGAAGTGGGGATCGCGCAGCGTGCGCTCCGGCAGCGTGGTGGCGTGCGGCCCGCCGATGACCAGCGGCACGCCCAGCTCGGCCTTGAGCGGTCCGGCCGCCTGTTCCACCGAATGCTGCGACGTGGTCATGGAGGTGAAGCCCACCAGATCGGGGCGGAAGTCCAGCACCGCGGCAATTTCCGCTTCCAGCGGCGCCTCGGGCCGCAGGCCGAAATCGTGCACGCGCACCTCGTGCCCCTCCTGCTCGGCCACGGCGGCCAGATAGGCCAACCCCAGCGGCGGGTAGTTATTCACCATCTGGTTCCATTTGGGGCCGATTAACGATATTCTCATGCGTGACTTCACCGCACCTCGCGCCGCGCCTGGGCGATGACCTCGGCCAAGCGTCTCATCTGCTTCATTGCAACTGGCACGGTGCGCTCGAACTCCTGCCAGAACTCCCGCTCGAAGCGCCGCTGCACTGGGTCATCCCAGAGGCCGCATGCAGTGTGCCATTGCCCTTGAAGCACCTGCCAGCCGCTGTTGATGCGTTCGCGGGCGTCGTTCAAGGTGCTCATTAAAATGCTACTTTCTCAAAGACATCTCAATGGTGTCCACTATTTCGCCTTTAGCGATCGAATTGTCAAGGTAGTGACGCAGGGCCTTGGCTAGCCGTGCCTTGGCCTCATCAGGTGTTTTTCCTCGCGCTCGGATATTGGGAAAGGAAGCTTGATACTCAGCCTCAGCAGCGGGTTCAATAAGAACCAAAA
>JACNHM010000174.1:6819-8675 GCA_014383605.1 Chloroflexota bacterium | reverse complement strand
CAAAGCAAGACGCTGTACTGGCAGCGGCTGGACGTGGACATCACCGTGAACGGTGACGGCGCCGTGCGCGTCGAGGAAACGCAGGAGATCGTCTTCACCAGCGGCACGTTCACTTTCGGCACCCGCGACGTAGACATGAACAAACTCGACGGCATCAGCGACGTGGAGGTGCGGGAGGGCGGGCGCGTCTACCAGCGCAGCAGCGCCGGCTCGCCCTATACCTTCAGCACCAGCCGCGAGGGTGGGGACTTCCGCATCACGTGGCATTTCCCAGAGACGGGCGACAGCACGCACGTCTACACCATCGCCTACACGGTGCAGGGTGGCCTGCGCTACTACGAGGGCGGCGACCAGATCTGGTGGAAGGCGGTTTTCCCCAATCGCTCCTTCCCCGTGAACTCCTCCCAGGTGACGGTGCACCTGCCCGCGGGGGCGGAGGTGCAGCAGTTTGAGAGCTACTTCAGTCCCGCCGAGGCGCAGCAACTCGACGCCCGCACGGTGGTCTTCACTGCCGGCGGGCGCATAGACCCCGGCGAGGAACTGGAGGTGCGGGTGCAGTTCACGCCTGGCGTGGTGGCTGGCGCACCTTCGACCTGGCAGAAGGAAGCGGACGAGGAAGTGGCGCAGCAGGAACAGCAGGCGGAGTACGCGGCCACCACGCAGCCGGTGGTCAACCTGGCCGTCGGCGCGCTGAGCCTCTTCTTCCTCATCATGGGCCCCGTGGGCCTCTATGCGCTGTGGTACACCAGGGGCCGCGACGTGCCGGTGAAGCTGGTGGCCGACTACCTGCCGGAGCCGCCCTCCGATCTGCCGCCCAGCGTGGCCGGCACGCTGGTGGACGAGGAAGCGGACATGGAGGACATCCTGGCCGGCATGGTGGATCTGGCGCGGCGGGGGGTCATGGAGATGCAGGAGGTGGAGGAATCGGGATTTCTGGGCATCGGCTCCAGGCAGGACTTCGTCTACCGGCTGAAGGAAAGGCCCGACAATCTGCGCCAGTACGAAAAGACCCTGCTGGACAACATCTTCGGCGGGCGGCAGGAGTGCAAGCTGTCCGATCTGAAGGAGAAGTTCTACAGCGCTATCCCCAAGTTGAAGAAGCAGCTCTATCAGGAAGTGGTGGATCTGGGCTTCTTCCGCCGCAGCCCTGAGCGGGTGCGCACCACCTACGCCGGCGCGGGCATCGGGTTGCTGGTCGCCATCGCCGTGGTCGGTGTCTGTAGCGTGGCGGCCTTCTCTCAGTACACAGATTTCGCCATCTGCTTGCCCCTGAGCCTGGGCGTCAGCGCGCTGGGCCTGATCGTCATCGCTCGCATCATGCCCCGCAAGACGCAGGAAGGCTCCGAGGCCACAGCCCGCTGGAGCGCTTTCAAGCGCTACCTCAAGGACATCGAGAAGTACACCAACCTGGAGGAGGCGCAGGATATCTTCGAGCGCTACCTGCCCTACGCTATTGCCTTCGGGCTGGACGAGGAGTTCATCAACAAGTTCGCCCGCGTGCAGACGCCGGCGCCGACCTGGTATCAGCCGGTGGGCGGGCCGGTGTTCATTCCTGGTCCCGGGCGACGGCGTCCGATCATGGGTGTGCCCTCGCCTGTGCCAGAAGGCGGCCGCATCGGCCGCGCCGCGCCGTCATCTCGTGAAGGGCAGCCAGCGCCGTCGTTGGGCGACATGTCACGCGGGCTCGGTGGCTCGCTGGCGGGCATGAGCGCCGGCCTGGGCTCCATGCTCTCCTCGGCCTCCCGCACGCTGAGCAGCCGGCCAGCGCCCCAGGGCGGTGGCGGTCGTGGTTGGAGCGGCGGCGGTGGCGGCTTCGGCGGCGGAGGCGGAGGGGGTGGCGGTGGTGGCGGTGGTGG
>JACNHM010000174.1:4244-5978 GCA_014383605.1 Chloroflexota bacterium | reverse complement strand
GGCGGCGCAGCCCTGGGCGTGGTGCTGATGACGATCTTCGTCTCCCTGCCGCTGGCTGCCGCCGGGGCCTGGTTCTTCGTCAAGGGCCGAGGCGAGGCCGCCGACTTCGCCGAGGTGGAGAAGGAAAAGAAGATCCTCAACATGGTCGTCACCCAGGGCCAGGTGAGCGTGGCCGAAACGGCGCTGGAGCTGGACGCCAGCCGCGACCAGGTCAAGGAATGGATCTACGATCTGGTGGGCAAGGGACTCTTCAGCGGCTACATCAACTGGGATGAGGGCATGCTCTATTCCAAGCAGGCCTCGCAGATGCGGGAGGGGAAGAAGTGCCCCAACTGCGGCGGCGAGCTGGCGCTGGCCGGCAAGGGCGTGGTCACCTGCCCCTACTGCGGGACGGACATCTTCTTGGCGACATAGCTCCAAGAGGTGGGATGGGTCCCTTGGTGTCGGTTAGACCAGTCGCTGTGAGGCCAATCACTGCTCTGGCCAAGGCAGTCCGTTTTGGCGACGACATGTTGCACGTACAGCTCATAGACGGTAGCGAGTTCGGCGCTCCGCTGGAGTGGTTTCCTGGCCTACGAGACGCCACCGAGGAGCAGAGGAACAACTGGCGGCTCATCGGCAGAGGCGTCGGCATCCATTGGGAAGATCTCGACGAGGACCTGTCTGTGGAAGGGCTGTTGAGATACTGACCGGCAGCAAGTCGGGGACCAATAGATCAGGGAGATATCAAAGTGAGTGGTAATACTTCAACCGTGCAGGCGCACAAGGGAGCCCACGTGCCCTTCTGGCTGCGCGTGCTGTGGTTCATCTTCATCGGCTGGCACGTGACGCTGTACTGGATCCTCGTCGCCTGGGCGCTGAACGTGACCATCGTCGGGCTGCCGCTGGGGCTGTGGATGCTCAACCGCGTGCCCCTGGTGCTGACGCTGAAGCCGGTGGGCATTTACACCGTGTCCGACATCGAGAATGGCAAGGTGGTCTCGGTGCGCTACGAGGGGGTGCGGCAGCACTTCTGGCCGGGGCGGCTGCTCTACTTCCTGGTGATCGGCTGGTGGTTCAGCCTGCTCTGGTCGCTGGCGGCCTGGGCGCTGTGCGCCAGCATCATCGGACTGCCCTTCGGCGTGTGGATGCTCAACCGTATGCCGGCGGTGACCACGCTGCACAGGGGGGAGACGAGGCGATAGGGCAACGGGGCAACGAAGGATTAGAGCATCAGCCCCTTCAGCTCCCGCTGTTCCTTTGCAGCGGTTTTTCAGGACTTGCAGGAAACTCAAACTACAGGAGGCAAAACATGGACCTGGTGGACAAGGCCAAGGAAGCCATGGGCAGTGTGGAGAAGTTCTTCGCCAAGCTGCCCGGCATCAAAGGCTACAGAGAGAAAGAGATGCGCCGGGAGGCGGACAGGCGGCTGCGCGTGGGCCTGGCCCGCCGTCTGAGCGCCCAGCGACGCCGGCTGTCAGCGCTGCAACTCGACCTGCTGAAAGCCGGCGGGCTGGAGTGGATGGACGATCTGGATCGGACCGTGGGCAAGCTGCAACTGCTCATTGACCGCATCAGCCGGGCCGGCTACGGCTACGCCCCCTTCTTCGACCTGGAGCGGATCAAGGAGGAGGAACTGGACCGGCTGGCGCAGTTCGATCAGGCGCTGGCGGGACGGTTGCCCGACGTGGCCGCCGGCGTGGACGGCGTGGCTGCGGCGGTGACAGCCAATGAAGGCATCGGCGAGGCGCTGGG
>JACNHM010000174.1:2245-4011 GCA_014383605.1 Chloroflexota bacterium | reverse complement strand
ATCATGGCACGGATTTTCGACATCGTAGAAGCCCCTGACCAGGGCGCAAAGGAAATGGTCACCCGCGTGCCGGGCCACGGCAGCGGTGACTTCCGCATCGGCTCGCAGGTCATCTGCCGCGAGAGCCAGGCGGCGGTCTTCTTCCGTGACGGCAAGGCGCTGGATACCTTCGGCCCGGGCCGCCACACCATCACCACGGCCAACATCCCGCTGTTGGCCGGTCTCATCGGCAAACTGTTCAGCGGCAAGTCCCCCTTCAAGGCCGAGGTCTACTTCGTCAACACCCGCGACTTCATTGACATGAAGTGGGGCACGCCGCAGGCGATTGCCCTGCGCGACAAGGACCTGGGTCTGGCGCAACTGCGCGCCCACGGCGCCTACTCCATGGTCATCGCCGAGCCGCAGCGCTTCGTGGCCCAGATCGTGGGCACGCAGGGGCTCTACCAGACGTCGCAGATCGAGGACTACCTGCGCACCATCATCGTCAGCCGTCTGACCGACCTGCTGGGGGAGACCCAGGCGGGGCTGTTCGACCTGCCGGCGCTCTTCGACGAGATCAGCGCGGCGGTCAAGGCCAAGCTGGTGGACGACTTCAGCGCCGTCGGCATTGACCTCAAGCAGTTCTTCCTGCTCTCCATCAGCCCCACCGAGGAGACGCAGAAGGCCATTGACGAGCGGGCGGCCATGGGCGCCATCGGCGACATGCAGCGCTATCTGCAGTTCAAGGCGGCGCGGGCCATGGGCGCGGCAGCGGAATCGGGCGGCGAGGCCGGCGGCGCGGCGGCCACAGGGGTCGGCTTTGGCGCCGGCATCGGCCTGGGCACGGGCATGGCCGGCATGATCGCTCAGGCCATGCAGGGAGCGGCCGCGGGACCGGCGGCTGCGGCGGTGCCCGACGTGATGAGCCTGGCCGAGGCGGCGGCCTACCTCAAGGTCGGCGAGGCGGACGTGCAAGCGCTGATTGACGAGGGCCAGATCAAGGCCAAGAAGGTCGGCACAGCCTATCGCATCAGCAAGAAGGTCATTGACGAGTTCCTGGCCGCGTAGTTTCGAGTTCGGGGTTCGGTGTTCGGCGTTCAGCGGCAACAGCGAACTCCGAACACCGAACGTGGAACGATCATGCGCAAAGATGAACGGGCGGCTGACGAACTGCGCCCCGTGCAACTGACCCTCGACTACGTCCAGTATGCCGAGGGCTCGGTGCTGATCGCCATGGGCGGCACGCGGGTGCTGTGCAACGTCTCCGTGGAAGACAGGCTGCCTCGTTGGCTGCTGAACCAGAGCGGTGGCAAGCAGGGCTGGCTGACGGCCGAATACGCCCTCTTGCCCCGCTCTACGCATACCCGCACACCACGGGAGACCCAGGGCCTGCGGGGGCGCACGCAGGAGATCCGCCGCTTCATCGGGCGCAGCCTGCGGGCGGCGGTGAATCTGGAGTTGCTGGGCGAGCGGCAGTTGATGGTGGACTGCGACGTGTTGCAGGCCGACGGCGGCACGCGCACGGCGGCCGTCACCGGCGGCTACGTGGCCGTGGCCCTGGCCCTGCGGCGGCTCATCGTGCAGGGGGCGGTGCCAGCGGGGGTGCTGCGCACGCCCGTGGCTGCCGTCAGCGTGGGCGTGGTGGATGGCCTGCCACTGCTGGACCTGGACTACGGGGAGGATTCCCGCGCTGCGGTGGATGGCAACGTGGTCATGACCGCGGCCGGAGAGCTGGTCGAGGCGCAGTTCACCGCCGAGGGCCGGCCCTTCGACCGCGCCGCGCTGGA
>JACNHM010000174.1:0-1269 GCA_014383605.1 Chloroflexota bacterium | reverse complement strand
TTGAAGGAGATCAGAAACATGCGTGAGAGATTGATCGTATCCGACCCGGCGGTGATGATGGGCAAGCCGGTCATCGTCGGGACGCGTATTACCGTCGAGCTTATCCTGGAGAAGCTGGCTGCTGGAGAGGCTGTCGAACAGATTCTCGATGCCCACCCTCGGCTGACCCGCGAAACGATTCAGGCCGCGTTGGCCTTTGCTGTCGAGGCCCCGCAAGCCAACCTGGTGTACCCGTTCCATTCGTAGGCCATGAGGTGCAATACGATCATGTCCAATCAAACAGACGTCTCAAAGCTGATGGGAACGCTCCGTCGGCAGTTACCGTTGCTTGCAGATCAATATCACGTGAAATCACTGGGCGTTTTCGGCTCGTATCTACGCCGAGAACAGCGGCCGGACAGCGACTTGGACTTGCTGGTGGCGTTTGACGAATTGCCCAGTCTGTTGAGATTCATCGAGTTGGAGAACCACCTCACCGATGTTCTGGGAGTGAAGGTGGACTTGGTCATGAGAGATGGGCTGAAACCGAGAATCGGCGAGCGTATTCTGAGCGAGGTTGTGCCCGTATGACATCACAGCGCACGTATGCTGACTATCTCGAGGACATCCTCGATGCAGTTGAAAGGGTGCGGCAATTCATCGAGGGCATGACCTATGAGCAGTTCGCCCAGGACGCCAAGACAGTATTTGCGGTCATTCATGCCTTGGAAATCATCGGCGAAGCCGCGAAGAAGGTGCCGTCGTCTGTACGGGAAAGCCATCCGGAAGTGCCCTGGCGGGAGATGGCCGGCATGCGTGACAAGTTGATCCACGATTACTTTGGCGTGAATGTGATGGTGGTGTGGAAAACGGCATCTAAGGACTTGCCGAGTTTGGAACCGACCCTTCGCCGGATTTTGGGGGAGGCACCGAGTTCATAGCCCCCGCTTTGCCCCAGACCGCCTGCGGCAAGCTGGCTTCGGTATCGAATTTCGAGGCTGAAACCTCAAGTGCGCTCGAAGCGCACTGGGCAGTGTTGGCTTTCAGCCGACTTCGGGTATCAGCCTGCGAATTCCATTCGCAGCTGCGTGGGAGGCTTCGTATAGCCGTCGTGGACTGAGTTTTTAGCATCATATTGGTGAACACACGAGAAGACAGAGGGGGCACGACCAATGAGCCGAGAACTCGTAGAAGCCTTGGGCTTCAGCCAGCAGGAAAAAGAACTCGTAGCATTTCAGCGAAACTGGCCAGACCGCACAGATCAACAGATCTAGGATCATTTCCGAAATC